>JBJTIV010000323.1:0-5417 GCA_046095145.1 Planctomycetaceae bacterium | reverse complement strand
CCTACCAGTCGCCTGCCCCGGCCCACACCTTCCCCGATACGCCGAACGACGGCGGCCCGCTCCCGGCGGGCGCGGGCCGCGACGCCGGCCTCCCGCCGGCCGCCGTCGTTCGTCGAATCGTGCAAGGTGTCGTCCGGGGCAGGAGACTGGAAGGGGCGACGCGGTCACCCGCGAGCCGCCCCGCGGACCCCGCGGGTTTCCCAGGCTACCGTGCGAAATGGCAGACTTTGCCGGCCGTTTGCACGCGGTCGCGAGTGCGAACTATTCTTTCGTGGTCGCGTCTGCGGCCACAAGTCCGATCCGCGGCCGGTGGTCATCCGCCCGTCCGCGCACCAGAGTTCCGTCGTCAGTCCCGGGAAGCAAGCCATGTCATCCGCCATCCGTCTCGTCGCCATCGCCGCCGGCGTGTCGCTCCTCGCCGCCTCGTCCGCCGAGGCGCAGGTCGTCTACTACGGCGCGCTGCGTCCCGTGGTGGCGGCCCCGGTCATGGCCGCCCCCGTCGCGATGGCCCCCGCCTACGTGGCCAACTACACGCCGGCTGGCAACTACGCCGCCGTCACCGCCTACTCCCCGCCGCTCGTGGCCGCGCCGGCGGCGGTCGCCGTGACCTCGGCGTACGCGCCGGCCTACGCCCCGGCGGTCGCCTCGCCCGTCGGCGTGACGTCGTACTACGCGCCGGCGGCCGTCGCGCCCACCGTCTCGTACTACGCGCCGTCGGTCGTGGCGGCGCCCGTGGTCGCGCCCCCGGTGACGGCCTACTACCCGGGCGTGCTCTACCGCCGTGGCCCGCTGGGCGTCTACCGCCCGGTGCGAAGCGGCTACTACCTGCCGTATTGAGCCGCGCCGCGGCGGCGTTTTCTTGACCGTTCGCGCGACCTCCCTACACTACGGTCGCCCGGCGGGGCTCGCGGCGGCTCGTCCCGCTTCCCGCGGCTGCGCCGGCGCGGAAGGATGCGGATGACTCGGACCGTCACGATCATCGGAGCCGGGCCCGGCGGCCTCGCCTCCGCGATGCTGCTCGCCAGGGCCGGCGTGAAGGTCCGCGTGCTCGAGCGGCTGGCAGTTCCGGGCGGTCGTACCAGCACGATCGCCACGCCGGAAGGCTTCCGGTTCGACCTCGGCCCGACGTTCTTCCTCTATCCGCGGGTCCTCGAGGACATCTTCGCCGCCTGCGGCCGCGACCTGCGGTCGGAGGTCGAGATGGTGCGTCTCGACCCGCAGTATCGCCTGGTCTTCGGCGCCGGGGGCGAACTGCTCGCCACGCCCGACCCCGCGCGGATGGAGGCGGAGGTGTCGCGGCTCTCGCCGGCGGACGCCGGGGCGTTCACCCAGTTCATGGAGTCGACCCGCGAGAAGTTCGCCCGCTTCGCACCCTTTTTGGAGCAGCCCTTCGAGGGCTGGCGGGACCTCGCCTCGCCGGACCTCCTCAAGCTCGTGCCCATCCTGTCGCCGTGGCGGAGCCTCGACGGCGAACTGGGCCGCTTCTTCAGCGACGAGCGCATCCGGCTGGCGTTCACCTTCCAGTCGAAGTACCTTGGCATGTCGCCCTTCAAGTGCCCGAGCCTGTTCTCGATCCTGTCGTTCCTGGAGTACGAGCACGGCGTCTTCCACCCGATCGGGGGCTGCGGCGCGGTGTCGGCGGCGATGCGGGCCATCGCCGCGGAGATGGGCGTGGACATCCGCTACGAGGAGCCGGTCGAGAGTCTGGAGTTCACGGGGCGGCGGATCACGGCCGTGCGCACGCCGCGCGGCACCTACGCCGCCGACGCCACGATCGTCAACGCCGACTTCGCCCGGAGCATGACCCGCCTCGTGCCCGACCGGCTGCGGCGCCGCTGGAACGACCGGAAGATCGCCTCGCGGCGCTTCTCGTGCTCCACCTTCATGCTCTACCTGGGCATCGAGGGCCGCTACGACGACGTCCCGCACCACACGATCTACCTCTCGAAGGACTACCGCGACAACATCGCCGACATCGAGCGGCGGCACGTGCTCTCCGTGGACCCGTCGATGTACGTGCAGAACGCCTGCGTGACCGATCCCACGCTGGCGCCGCGCGGCATGAGCACGGTCTACATCCTGATCCCCGTCACCCACCGCCATCCCAACGTCGACTGGCGGCGGGAGGCACCGCACTACCGCGAGGTGGCGCTCGACCAGGCGGCGAAACTCGGCTTTCCCGGGCTCCGCGACCGCATCCGCTACGAGAAGCTGCTCACGCCCGACGGCTGGCATGACGACTACGAGATCTACAAGGGGGCCACGTTCAACCTGTCCCACGACCTCGGCCAGATGCTCCACATGCGGCCGCACAACCGCTTCGAGGACGTGGAGCGGATGTACCTGGTGGGAGGCGGCACGCATCCGGGCAGCGGGCTGCCCGTGATCTACTCGTCGGCGCGGATCACGACCGACCTCTTGCTGACCGACCTCGGGGTCGACGCGACCGTGGTGGGCCCGTCCGCCGTGCCGCCCCGCCGCGCGACGCTCGCGCCTCCGGTGGGTGCGGCCTGACGTCGGCACCGTCACGCGACAAGGAACGTTCGACATGGCACGCGAGGACGGCAGGGTGGTGGTGGTCGGCGGCGGCCTCGCGGGGCTCGCGTCGGCCTGCACCCTCGCGGCCCGCGGCTACACGGTCACGCTCTGCGACAAGAACGCCTGGGTCGGGGGCAAGGCGGCGGTGCTCGCCGAGGGGGGCTTCCGCTTCGACATGGGACCCACGATCCTCACCATCCCGAGGGTGCTCAAGCGGATCTTCGCCGAGGCGGGCCTGGAGCTGGAGAAGCACCTCGACCTCGTGCCGCTCGATCCCCAGTGGCGGAGCTTTTTCGACGACGGCACCACGCTCGATCTGCATGCCGACGTGCCCACGATGCGGGCCACGCTCGACGAGTTCGCCCCGGGCTCGGGCGCGGGCGACGGCTACGGCCGCTTCATGGACCTCTCGAAGCGGCTCCACCGGCTGTCCAACGAGTTCTTCTTCTGGCGCAGCGTCGGCGGCATGCGCGACATGATCAACGTGCGGCAGAGCCTGTCGGTGGGCTTCTTGAAGGAGCTCATCGGCATGCGGCCGGGCCACAGCGTGGCCGGCACGGTGCGGTCGTTCGTGCCCGACGAGCGGGCCGCCCAGATGCTCGACCACTACACGCAGTACGTCGGCAGCTGCCCCGAGCAGTCGCCGGCCGTGCTCTGCGGCATCGCCCACATGCAGTCGCACGACGGCGTCTGGTATCCGCGGGGCGGCACCGGCGCCGTGCCGCGTGCCCTGGCCAGCCTGGCCGTCGACCTGGGGGTCGACATCCGCACGAAGACGCCGATCCGGCGGATCATCGTGGAGGATGGCCGTGCCCGCGGCGTGGAGACCGCCCACGGCGAGACGATCCGGGCCGGGGCCGTGGTCAGCAACTCCGACAGCGTGCGGACCCACCGCGAACTCGTCGACGGCGAGCCCAGCCGCCGCTTCCTCGGCCGCCGCTCCTACGAGCCGGCCTGCTCGGGCGTGGTGCTCTACCTCGGCCTCGACAAGCGCTACGAGCAGCTCATCCACCACAACTTCATCTTCTCGCGCGATCCCCACGAGGAGTTCGAGGCGATCTACCACCGCGGCGAGCCGGCCCCGGACCCCACCTGCTACGTCTGCGCCCCGGCCGTGACGGAGCCCGAGGTGGCGATCCCCGGCGGCGAGGCCCTCTACGTGCTCGTCCACACGCCCTACCTGCGGCCGCACCACGACTGGAAGCGGATGCTGCCGGAGTACCGCAACCGCATCGTGCAGAAACTCGTGCGCACCGCCGGCCTGAAGGACCTCGAGAAGCACATCGTGGTGGAGCGGGCCCTCACGCCGCAGGACATCAACGACCGGTATCACGTGCTCGACGGTGCGATCTACGGCCTGGCGAGCCACGGCAGGTATCTCGGCGCCTTCAAGCCCGGGAACCGCTCGCCCGACGTCGAGGGGCTGTACCTCGCGGGGGGTTCCGCGCATCCGGGGCCGGGGATGCCCATGGTGTTGATGTCGGGCTGGATCGCGGCCGACTGTGTCGACCAGGACAAGCTCGTGCCGCTGGCGTCGGCCGCGCCGCGGTCGACGGCCGTGCCGGTGTGATGTCAGCGCGGTGCCGGGGTTGCCCGTGTCGCCTCGCCCGGCCGCTCGCTTCGGGCATCCTGCCCTTCGCTCACTCGATGCCGCCCTCGCTTCGCCATCCTGGCTTCGCTCGGCCAGCAACGCCGGCTCGACGACACGGGCAACCCCTCGTGAGACGCCGAGGCCGGTGCACCCAGGCTCGTCGCTCACGGTACGATTGCGATTCGTGCGAGCGAGGCAGGCGTCCGTGATGAATCCCGACGACCGCGATCCAGGCGAGGGGAGGGGAGGGGGTGGCGAGGTCGAACTGCCCCCGTTCTCGTGGCGGCTGCATGGTTGGTTCATGTGGTACGTGCGGAAGTACCTCACGCGGAATTTCCACGCGCTGCGGCTCCTGAAGGGATGCGACGGATCGGGCGATCGGCCCGCGCTCGAGGGTGAGCCGGTCATCTTCTATTCCAACCATCCCGGCTGGTGGGATCCGCTCACGTTCCTGTTCACGGGCCACCTGCTCCATCCCGACCGCATGGTCTACGGGCCGATCGACGCGGCGGCGCTCGGCAAGTACCGGTTCCTCGAGCGGATCGGGCTGTTCGGCATCGAACCCGGCACGTGGCGGGGCTCGGCGCGGTTCCTGCGCATGGCCCGCGCCGCCGCGCGGCGCACCGACGTCATCCTGTGGATCACGGCCCAGGGGGAGTTCACCGACCCGCGAGTGCGGCCGCTCGCGATGCGGCCGGGCGTGGGCCACGCGGTGGCCGCGATGGACCGTGGGCTCGTCGTGCCCTTCGCCGTGGAATACCCGTTTTGGAGCGAGAAGTGCCCGGAGGCGCTCGTGGCGTTCGGGCCGGCCCTGCGCGTGACCGACGCCCCAGGCCGCGGGCCCGACGACTGGACCGCGGTGCTCGTGCGGGAACTCGAGGCGACGCAGGACCGGCTCGCCGCGGCCGCCATCGCCCGGGATCCCGCCGCGTTCACGGTGCTGCTCTCGGGACGCGTCGGCGTCGGCCTGACCTACGACGGCGTGCGACGATTCGGCGCCTGGCTCCGCGGCGAACGGTTCGATGCCGCGCACGGCGGCGGATCCCGGCTGGCGGAAGGCCGGCGATGAGTCCGGCGGCGATCGGACTGCTTGTCGTCGTGGCCCTCGCGCTGGCCGCGCTGCCGGCCCTGCTCACGCTCGCGAACCTGCGGGCCTTCGCGCCGCCGCCCGCGGCTCCGGCCGGCCGGCGGCCGGCGGTGTCGGTGCTCGTGCCGGCCCGCGACGAGGCGGCGGCCATCGGGCGGCTGTGCCGCGACGTGCTCGCCAGCACGGACGTCGAGGTGGAAC
>JBJTIV010000322.1:0-5138 GCA_046095145.1 Planctomycetaceae bacterium | reverse complement strand
CGAAGTGGTCCGGGTCGAGCGCGTGGTACCCGAAGGCGTCGCCCCCGAGCGAGGCCGACGGGATGAACCGCCAGTCGGCCCGGATCGGCCCCTCGACCAAGGGCGGCGGCAAGAGCGACCGCACGTAGCGGGCGGCGGTGGTGATGTCGTCGGCCAGCAGCTGCCGGCTGGCCTGCAGGGCCGCGAAGGCGTCGTTGCGCTCGAGCAGGGCGATGTAGCCGCGGGAGTGGTACCGCACCCGGGCCACGAGCTCGAGGCGGTCGGGCAGCTTCACGAGGTAGTCGTTGGCCCCGAGCGCGAAGGCCTCCGCCTTCACGGCCGGCTCCTCCTTCGTGGAGAGCACGATGATGGGCACGTCGCGAAAGCGGTCGTCGGCCCGGAAGCGCCGCACGAGCTCGAGGCCGTCGAGGTCCGGCATCACGAGGTCCTGGAGGATCACCGTGGGCCGGACGGCGGCGGCGGTCTCCAGGGCTGCGGGTGCGTCCTTGCAGTAGTGGAAGGCCACGCCCGCCTCGTCGGCCAGCATCCGCCTCACGGCCTCGCCGATGATCGGCTGGTCGTCGACGAGCAGGACGGTGATCCCGCGGGCGGCGGGGGGAGAGGGTGCGGCGGCCACGGCAGAATTCCGGCGTCGACGTCGGGGCCTCCGACGGCGGCGGCGATGCTACCACGGAGGCCCGGCCGCGATGTCCGCGGCGCCTACCGGGGCTGCTTGAGCAGGTCCTCGACGAACCGCTGCCGCACGCCGAACGCCCGATCGTAGCGGGCCCGCAGGTCGGAGAGCTGCGCCGGATTCGGCGGCCCGCCGTAGAGCAGGCGAAACACCTCCGTGACATAGAGATCGCGGCTGCGTCCCTGTCGCTCGAAGAGCTCGCTGGAGCTGAGGATCCCGGCCTGGACGTCGGTGAGCGATCGGCCGCGCTGCAGCGTGACCAGCCAGATGTCCACCTCGAACGGTCGCGACGGCCGTCCCAGGTAGGTCTGGACCCAGCGCTCGATCTGGTCTCGCGGGGCGAGGCCCGGCGTGCCGCCGACGGACGGCACGACGACCGGCCCCGCGCCGGCGGCCGTGAGCGTGAGGTCGGCCTGCTGGTCGCGATCCACCGCGGCGAGCATCGCGGCCGCCGGCGTCTGGGCGAGCACCCGGCCGCGGTCCTCGATCCGGGCGTCGATCGCGTAGCGGTGGTTCGGCGGCAGCGGGGGCAGGTCGAGCCGGTAGGGAAACGGCAGCGCGGTGACGGCCGCCTGCCCCTGCACCACGGCCACGTGCTGCCACTGCGGCTGCGTGACGTCGAGCACCCGGATCGTGACCACCGCCGAGCCCGGCACGGCCACCCCGGGCGCCACGAAAATCCGGCCCGTCACGGCGCGGCTGACCGCCTGGTTGAACTGGATCGGCACCTGCACGAGCCCGCCATCCCGTCGGTTGCGGACCAGCAGGGTCACGCGGCCCGCCCCGTCCACCCGGCGGGCGATCTCGTCGCCGAGGTCGTTGAGCCGGCCGCCCACGTAGCCCACCTGGATGCCCTCGACGGCGACGATCACGTCGCCCGCCTCGAGTCCGGATCGCTGGCCCGCGCCGCCGGGATTCACGCCGGCGATCTCGACTCCCGTGGGGGTGTTGCGGACGTTGATGCCGAGGACGTAGCGACCGGGCTGCACCTGGGCCGGGGGCAGATACCGCGCCCCGGCGGCCGGGTCGGCCGCCACGGGCACGCCCTGCGCAGACGCGGGCAGGCACAAGGCGGCCGCCACCGCACCGAGCATGACGCGGCGGTCGGCGATGACGGTGCAGAGCAGTCGTGTGGCGTGCATGCTTCGCTAGCGCTCCACCGGGCCGCCGAGGATCTCGCGCTGCGCCAGGATCTCGGGTCGCGAGAGCGGCAGGAGACCGTCCTGGGCCGCGTCGAGCTGACCCTGCCAACTGAGCACGTAGGCCACGAATTCCCGGAGGATCGGGGGCCATTCGCCCTCCTGCGGCACCGCGATGGCCACGAACAGGGGCCGGCAGTCGGGCGTGCGTTCCGAGCCGGGCACGGCGTCGGCCTGCGGATCGGCATTCGCAGGCACCACCAGCGGCAGCCGCTTCACTCCCGGCCACGCGCCGTCGTTGTCGCCGATCAGCCCGAGGCCACTGCGGTCGGCGGCCACGGCCGCCGCGAGATCCTTGATCGTCGCGTGCTCCTGGATGTCGACGGCGACCGTCGTGGTGCCGGTGAGGAGACGATCGAGGTGCCAGCGGGTCCCCGATCCCAGTTCGGTCGCATGCACCCGCAGGGGCACGGCGGCCTGCTCGCCCTCGGCGCCGAGGCGGCCCCACGTGATCGCGCCGCCCGAGCCTGCGGTCACGACGCCCGTGTCCGGCGACCAGCGGATGTCCGCGGCCGGATTGGCCGCCTGCACGATCCATGCGAGCCGCTCGAAGACGGCGGGAATCACGACCAGTTTTTTTCCGGCCACGGCAGCCGTCTCTGCGAAAGCCTTGCGCTCTGCGTCGGAAACGGGCCGGCTCAGGAGCGCGACGTCGGCCGCGCCCTCGACGAGCGCCTTCCAGCCCGCCTCGCTGCCGGGTGAGGCGATGTCGAGGGTCGCATCCGGATGCACCGCGACAAAACCCTCGGACCAGAGGGCGGCGGCCTGCTGGAGCGTGGTGGAACCGGCGAGCTTCAGCGTGCCGGAGACGAGCCCCAGTGGCTGGTAGCCGAGCGGCTCGAGGTCGTCGAGCGGATCGACGGCGGCCGGGGTCGGCGGTGCCGTGGGCGCACCGGCCGCCCGGCACGCCGACCACGAGACCGCGAGGACGAACGTGGCGAGCAACCGGCGGCACTCCATGCCGTGTCTCCTCGGGATGCGGAAAATTACCCGAAAAGTCGGCGTCCGCCTACACCTTCGCCTTCTTCGGTCGGCAGGCCGGCGGCTCCGCGAGCGAGAACACGATCACCTCCTCGCCCGTCACCGTGGAGATGTCATGGTGCACGCTCACGAGCTTCACGCCCGTGGCCTGCTCCACCACCTCCTCCAGCCGCGGCCGCCCGGTCGCCACCATGTGGGCCCGCACCTGCTTGAGCAGGGAGCGGCCGTTGGCGTCGCCGTTGCCGTTGCCGTTGCCATTGCCATTGCCGTCGCCGGTGCCGGTGCCCGCAGCGGCGGCGGCGCCGCCCGTCACCGCCTCGTGCCAGGGGGCGATCAGCTGGCGCTCGGCCGGCGTGAGCACCCCCTGGAGGCGGACGACGAGCAGCGTGCCGAGCAGGTGCGCGTGGATGTCGCGCGGGCCCCGCCCGATGAACTCCTGCTGAAATCGGGAGATGCCGTCGCAGACGGCGGCCTCGATCTCGCCCTGGGACTTCATCGTCAGCCCCCGGTGTGCTGGCGATCCTCCGTCCGTGTGGCGGCGGCCGCGGTCGCGGTCGCCCGTCCATCGCCGTTGCCGTTGCAGATCCGGTCCCAGACCTCGCGGCGGTGGATCGGCATCCGCGTGTCGGCCTCGAAGCCGAGCCGCACCCGCCCCCCCTCGATCTCCAGCACCGTGATCTCGAGCGCCACCTGATTGTCCTCGGGCCGTCCGATGACGACGCTCTCGCGGTTCTTCCTGGTCAGCACCAGCATGGGTCACTCTCCTTTTCACCTTCCTCGTGTGCGGGTCCATCCGGAAGCGGGGTCAGGCGGCTCCGTTGCCGCCGGCGGCCCTCGTCCGTTCGAATCCATTGGCATGGACGTGCGCGTTGACGGGCACGCCCAGGGCCGGCAAGCCCCGGCCCAGCAGAAACAGGTCGACGTCGGGACTCGTGGTGAACGTCTTGAGCACGCTGCCGGTGCCCACGTCGACGTGGGCGATGGCGGTGCGCAGCTCGACGCCGGTGCGCCGGCGGACGTGCCCGATGAGCGAATCGAGCGAGTGCTCGAAGAGGTAGCGGTGGAAGTCGCGGACCCGCGCGGCCCCCTCGGCGTCGCGGGTCATGCGGCGTTCGGCCGCCGTGAACGGCTCGTGCAGGCTGACGACCATCCAGTCGTCCTGCACCACCACGGTGACGCCCGTGGGCGCGCGGCCGAGGAGGAGATGCTCGAACGTGCCGGCGGCCTGCGCCACCTGTCGGGCGACGCGGTGGGCGGAAGCGGTGAGTCGGTGCATGGCGTGCGGAGCGTCGCGTGCGGGTGGGGCCGGGAAGCCTGAACACAAACGAAAAAAGCCGACGGGAAAGAACGCCCGAAGGCACTCTCTCACGCCGGCTTACGCTGCGACGGACCCCCCGGCACTCCGCCGGGCTGCCACTCGACTCGTCTTCCGTCGAATCGACCGCACGGCTTTCGCCGCACGGATTTCACGGGCCTCGGACGCCGCAACACGGCTCCGCTGCCCGGGAACGGCTCGAAGTATATTGGGCAATCTGGGCAACGCAAGAAAAATTTTCTGCCTGGGTAATTCGCCGAAAACTCTCCGCGTCGTGGTAAGCGACGCCATCGAGCGACTCTTTCGCGAGGCCGCGACGACGGTTCGCGCCACAGCGCACCAGTTCGCGCAACACCACCAGCTTTTCGCCACGCAGAACGAATCAAGGCGGCGCCCCTCGGCCGCCGAAATGACCACTGCACGAAAGACACCCCACCCGGTGGGGGTCACGTGCGAGGGTTCCGGCGGGTGCGGCGCCGGCGTCACGGCCTGTTCGGCCTGGCGCCGGTGCCGGCTCGCGGGACCCGCTCCGGGAGCGGCGGCGATGCACAGGTCGCAGGGCGAGATCGAGGCGGCGGTGTGCGACGCGGTGGCCAGATTCCAGCAGGAATACATGGGCCGGGGACCGCGGCACGTGCACGCCCACCTCGTCGACAACCGCGTCTTCGTCCACCTGGAGGGCGTGCTCACGGCGGCCGAGCGGCGGCTGCTCGAGGGCGCGGGCGCCGGCAACGGCCGCGGCGCCGACCTGCTCAAGCAGCTCCGTAGCCACCTCGTGCTCGCCGGCCGGCCCGTGCTCGAGGCCCTGGTCCGCGACGCGGCCGGGGCCGCGCCGGTCAGCGTCCACCACGACATCAGCCCCGTGACCGGCGAGGAGGTGATCGTGCTCACGCTCGCCTCCGCGCCGGCCATCCGCGACCGCAAGCGGAGGTGACGCCAACGCCCCCTTCCCCGCGCGACCGGGGTCACG
>JBJTIV010000321.1:0-5560 GCA_046095145.1 Planctomycetaceae bacterium | reverse complement strand
TTCTTCTCGGCGGCGGCGGCGACCTCGTTGGCGAGCTGCACGATCAGCTTGCGGGTCTTCTGGTCGACGGGCGGCAGCTTGCCGGCGGCGACCTTCGGCGTCTTCTTCGTCTTCGCGGCCATACATCGGCTCCGGGTGCGGTGGACGGGGCGAATCGTACCCGGCCCGCGCGGCCGATGCACGCCGAGGCTCCGGGGTTGCCCGTGCCCCGTCGCCGGACGTTCGCTTCGGGCATCATGCCCTCCGCTCACTCGGTGCCGGCTGCACTCCGCGGGCACCGATCCGCCGCAGGCGGATTGGTCGATGCCTCCGCTGGCCGCCAACGCCGGCTCTCAGGGCAACGGGCAACCCCTCGCGTTGTGCATGAGGATTGCCGTTCTTCATGAGGAAGCCCCACGCGCACGGTTTGATGTTGCGATCGCGGCACGCCATGGCTGCGGATGACGCCTGAATTCGCGGGCCGACCGGTGTCCGCGGAGACCGTGACGAAGGCGGTCGGAACCGGTGGTGGTCATGCAAGCCCCGGGGCGGAAGCCCGGGGACACCGCGTCGCGGCGGAGACCGTCTGCCATGCCCCATGATGTCGCTGCGTCTTCGGCATCTGCGCTTGATCCGCATGGGGACCGGGAACAGGGACGACCCGGAGTCCCCCAGCTGCCGCCGGGGGCTTGAATACGGACGGCGCGCAACAACAAAAAGCGCAAGCGCGGGGAATGCGACCTGTCACCACAACCAGCCATCGCGGTGCCGCGTATACCCGCCACCCGCATTCCCGTCGCTTGCGCTCCGGGCTTCCTTACGGGGTAATCGAACCTCGCGGTTGGCCGCCCGCTCCGCCGGGCTCGGCCGGCGGAGGGCGGCAGCCGCCGCTGGAGCGGCGGCCCTGCGAGCCCGGAGGTGCGAGCAGCAGGCAGGCGCGGCGAACCTTGGCTTCGCCCCGCCTGCCCAAGCGAAAATCGGCAGGATGCCGATGTTTCGCGTGTACTCAGCACCGCACGTCGTCGGCCTTGCCGATGAAGCGGCGGAGGAGGTGCGGGGCCTTGAGGCCCGATGACGGCTGCGAGGCGGCGTCGGAACGCTGCCGCACGCCGAAGAACTCGGCGATCCGGGCCACGACCGTGTGCTGCTCCGCGGCGGTGAGCTCGGGGAAGATCGGCAGCGCGAGCGTCTCCTCGGCGGCCTGCTCGGTCCGCGGCAGGTCGCCCCTCCGCCAGCCGAGGTGCGCGAAGCACTGCTGCATGTGGAGCGGCACGGGATAGTAGATCTCCGTGCCCACGCCGGCCTTCGCGAGGAAGGCCCGCAGCTCGTCGCGCCGGCCCTCGCCGATGCGGATCACGTACTGGTTCCAGACGTGGCGGCCGCGGGGCTCGTCGCCCGGCACCGTGACCCGGCCGCCGAAGTCGTAGCGGGCGAAGCACTCGCCGTAGCGGGCCGCGTTGGTCTGTCGGGCGGTGGTCCAGGCGTCGAGGTGCGGCAGTTTCACGCGGAGCACCGCGGCCTGGATCGAGTCGAGCCGGCTGTTGATGCCGATCACCTGGTGGTAGTAGCGGGGCTCCATCCCGTGCACCCGCAGCAGCCGCAGCGACTTCGCCACGTCGTCGCGGGTGGTCGTGAGGAAGCCGCCGTCGCCGGCGCCGCCGAGGTTCTTCGTGGGGTAGAAGCTGAAGCAGCCCACGTCGCCGAGCATGCCCGAGCAGCGGCCGTGCCAGGTGGAGAGGATCGACTGGGCCGCGTCCTCGATGACGGGCACGCCCGCCCGGGCCGCGATCGGCAGCAGGGCGTCCATGTCGGCGGTGCGGCCGAAGAGATGGACCGGGATGATCGCCTTCGTGCGCCGGCTGGTCTTCCGGGCCACGTCGGCGGGGTCGACGAGGTAGGTCGCCGCGTCGATGTCGGCGAAGATCGGGATCGCCCCCAGCCGGGTGACGGCGCTGGCGGTCGCGAAGAACGTGTAGCTGGGCAGGATCACCTCGTCGCCCGTGCCCACCCCGAGGGCCATGAGGGCCAGCAGGAGGGCGTCGCTGCCGGAGGCACAGGAGATCACGTGCGGGGCGTCGAGGGCCCGGGCCAGCTCCGCCTCCAGGTCGTCGACGTCGGGGCCGAGCACGAACCTGCCCGAGTCGCAGACCCTCATGATCGCGGCGCGGATCTCGGCGCCCAGCGCGGCATACTGCCGGTCGAGGGCGAGCAGCGGCACGCCGGGCAGGAGGTCCGCGGCGGGGGGCTGCGTGTCGGTCGAACTGCGGATCATGCTGCGCGAAGCTCCCTGGCGCGACACCACGTGGTCGGGCGGACGGCCGGCGCCTCGCCGTCCCCGACACCGTGGTGCAAATCGTCACGAACCGGCCGGTCGCTGGAGCCGAACCGTCCGGTCGCGGCACACGGCCGCCCGCCCGGGGCACTCCGCGAGAGCGGCGGGGAATAGGTGATTCCGATTCGCGGGGTCAAGGGCAGGGCGGCGACCATCCGCCATGTCGATTTCCCGGCGGCCGGAACGCGTTGGCAACCTGGGCGCCGCGGGTGGATTGCAGGCGACCGCGGTAATTGACAGCGGTCGGCGCGCCGCCCTAGATTGCCGCCTTGGTTCGAAAGCGGATTCCCTGGTGCTCCGGCTGCACGCCGCGCGGGGAATCGAGGAGAACATGTTCGCGGTCGGCCGGCTGCCGGGCACCGCGAGTCGGATGGCTTCGCCAGCGACCACCGTCGTCATCGACCTGGGGCGGATCGCGCAGCGGCTGGGGCTGCCGCCATCCGGCGTCGAGGCCACCGCGCACCTGCTCGACGCGGGCAACACGGTGCCCTTCATCACGCGCTACCGGCGCGACCACACCGGGGGTCTCGACGAGGACGACGTCCGGCGGATCGCCGAGGCCCTGGGCCGGGCCCGGCAGCTCGCCGAGCGCAAGCAGACGGTCCTCCGCACGATCCAGGGCCAGGGGAAACTCACGCCCCAGCTGGAGGGGCGGATCCTCGCCGCCGACAGCCCCAAGCAGCTCGAGGACCTCTACCTCCCCTTCAAGCCCCGGAAGCTGTCGCTCGCCGAGGTCGCCAGGCAGCGGCGGCTCGAGCCCCTGGCCCGCGAGATCCTCGCGGCCGATCCGGCGGCGGCGGACCTGGACCGGCGCGCGGCCGACTTCGTCGACGCGGACGCGGAGGTGCCCACGGTGGCCGACGTGCTCCTGGGGGTCGGCCACATCATCGCCGACGACTTCAGCGGCCGGGCCGACGTGCGGCAGCACCTGCGGGAGATCCTCCACCGCACGGGCCGCCTCAGGAGCCAGCGGGTGGAGAGCCCGGGCAAGGCCCTCTCCAAGGACGAGCGGCACTTCCGCGACTACTTCGACTACGGCGAGCACATCCAGCGGGTGCCGCCCCACCGGGTGCTCGCGATCAACCGCGGCGAGCGGGCGCGGCTGCTCAAGGTGCGGATCGAGGGGCCGGCCGAGGAGCTCCAGGCGGCCGCCGAGGCGGCGCTCGTGCCCGCCGGCCATGCGCACGCCGCGTTCCTCACGGCCTGCGCGCGGGACGCGCTGGCCAGGCTCATCCTGCCGGCGCTCGAGCGCGAGATCCGTCGCGAGATGACCGACTTCTGCGAGGCGCACGCCGTCGAGGTGTTCGCGCGCAACCTGCGGAACCTGCTCCTCCAGCCCCCGGTGGCCGGTCGCCGCGTGCTGGCGCTCGACCCGGGGTTCAAGAGCGGCTGCAAGGCGGCGGTGATCGACGAGTGCGGCACGCCCCTGGAGCACGCGGTGCTCCACATCATCGGCCAGCCCGAGAAGCGCGCGGCGGCCGCCGCGCGGATCGTCGAGCTCGTGCGCACCCACGGCTGCGCGGTGATCGCCGTGGGCAACGGCACGGCGGGCCGCGACACGGAGACGCTCGTCGCGGAGGTCGTCACCGGCGTGCTCGCCGACCTCGACGTGGGCTACGCGATCGTCAACGAGGCGGGGGCGAGCGTCTACTCCACGAGCGCCTACGGCCGCGAGGAGCTGCCGGCCCACGAGGCGGCGGTCCGCGGCGCGATCTCGATCGGGCGGCGGCTCCAGGACCCCCTCTCCGAGCTCGTGAAGATCGAGCCGGCCAACATCGGGGTCGGCCTCTACCAGCACGACGTCAAGGCCCGGCACCTCCACGCCTCGCTCGACTCGGTCGTCGAGAGCTGCGTGAACTACGTCGGGGTCGACGTCAACACGGCCAGCCCGCCGCTCCTCCGCTACGTCTCGGGCCTCAACCAGGCGACCGCACGCAACCTCCACGAGTGGCGGACGAAGAACGGCCCGTTCACGTCGCGGCAGCAGTTCCTCGAGGTGCCGGGCTTCGGGGAGGCCGCGTTCGTGCAGGCGGTGGGCTTCCTGAAGATCGTGGGCGGCTCCAACCCGCTCGACTCGACGTGGATCCACCCGGAGAGCTACGCCGTGGCCGAGCAGGTGCTCGAGCGGCTCGGTGCGAGCCCGGCCGACCTGGCGACGCGGCCGCAGGCCGAGGAACTGGCAGCCCGCGTGGCGGCGGTGGACCTGCGGGAGCTGTCGGCGGAGCTCGGCGTGGGCCGGCTGCTCCTGGCCGACATCCTCGAGCAGCTGTCGCGGCCGGGCCGCGACCCGCGCGAGGATCTGCCGCGGCCGTTCTTCAAGAAGGGCGTGCTCAAGCTCGAGGACCTCGAGGTGGGCATGGAGCTCTCCGGGGCGGTGCTCAACGTGGTGGACTTCGGCGCCTTCGTGGACATCGGCCTCCACGACAGCGGCCTCGTGCACATCAGCCAGCTGTCGAGCCGGTACGTCCGCGATCCCCACGACGTGGTGAGCGTGGGGCAGATCGTGAAGGTCTGGGTGCTGGAGCTCGACAAGACGCGGCGCCGGGTGGCGCTGACGATGATCTCGCCGGCGGAACGGCAGCGGCAGCAGGAGGCGCGGGAGCGGGCCGAGGAGGCGAAGGCGCGGCGGCGCGAGGGCCGTGCGCAGCCCGTCGCGAAGGCGGCGCCACCGACCCCGGCATCGGCCCCGGCAGCCACGCAGCGGCCGCCCGGCCGCCCGCCGCGCGGGCGGGCCGATAGCCGCGGGCCGCCGCGGGAGCGCGGGCCACGGGTCTACGAGGCCAAGCCGAAGAAGCCGGCCGAGCCGATCACCCGGGCGATGCAGGAGGGCAAGGAGCCCCTGCGGACCTTCGGCGACCTGAAGCAGTTCTTCGAATCGCGGTCGGCGGACAAGCCCGCCGACGGCGGATCAGCGCCGGAGTGAGGTCGCGGGATGCCGCGGCCGCTCACCGCTCGCGGAACGTGATCCGGCCCTTGGTGAGGTCGTAGGGCGACAGCTCGACCTTCACCTTGTCGCCGGGCACGATGCGGATGAAGTTCTTCCGCATCCGGCCGGCGACGTGCGCGTTGACGATGTGACCCCCGGCGATCTGCACGCGGAACCGCGTGTTGGCGAGGGCCTGCGTCACGACGCCCTCGACCTCGAGTGCCTGCTCTTTTTCCGCCATGGAGTGGTCCGGGATCCCTCGTCGAACGTGTGCAGCGAATGTAGCCCTGCGGCCTGCGGCAGTCCAGCCGGACACCGGCTCA
>JBJTIV010000320.1:0-4413 GCA_046095145.1 Planctomycetaceae bacterium | reverse complement strand
GATGACGACACGGCCCGCCGCGACCGCCGCGCCGCCGCCGAAGCCGCCGCCGGCTTCGAACTCCCAGACGGGCTCGCCCGTGGCCGCGTCGAGGGCGGCACGTTCTTCGCGATCGACGTCGCGACGTCGGTCGTGGCCTGGCAGTCGCGGCCGGCCGCGGGCGGCCCGGCCTACCGCTCGAGCGCCGCGGTGGCCGACGGCCGGGGGCGCGTGGGGTCCCGCGGCCGCGCCGGGGAGGCCTGTTCCGTCGCCGACGGCGCACGGGCCGGGCGCCGGCCGATGCGCGGCCGCGTCGAAGCCTCGCCGGCGGTCGTCATGGCCCGCGGGCCCGACGCCGTCGCCCCGCGGCTCGTCGCCCTCGTCGCCGACGCCTCCGGCCGGATCGCCGCCCTCGACGCGGCCACGGGCGAGCCCGTCGGGGAGTTCGAAGCCGGCGGCGGCTTCGGCGGCGGCGCGGCGGTCGCGGCGGGCCGTGTCGTCATCGCATCCGACGAAGGCCGAGTCTGGTGTTTCCGGTCGGCGGACCAAGCGGACGCATCTCGCTAAACCCGCGAGGGGCTGCCCGTGCCCTCGAGCCGGCGTTGGCGGCCAGCGCAGGCAGGATGCCGAAGCGCAGCCGGCATCGAGTGAACGGAGCCCAGGATGGGCGCAGTGAACGTCCGGCGAGAGGGCACGGGCGGCCCCGAGCCGCCCTCCATGCCGTGCTTGGTATCGCGATTCAGGCTGCGATATGTTTTCCCTGGAGGTGCCCCATGTCCCGCATCCGTCCGTTCGCGTTGCTCGTCGGTGCCCTCGGGCTGCTCGGCCGCGGTGCCGCCGCCGACGAGAAGCCTCCCAAGCCGATGGTCATCGGCGAGGCGCAGTTGCCCGCCGGGTTTCCCGCGCCCGGGCCGGTCGGCACGGTGATCGTCAAGGAGTATCCGGCCTATCGTCTGGCCCGCACCCGGGGCGGAGCCGGTGACGGTGGCATGTTCATGAAACTCTTCCGCCACATCGAGCGCAACGACGTGAAGATGACGGCGCCGGTCGAGATGACGATGTCCGGGGACGCGGGCGAGGCGGGCCGCGCCGGGGCGATGGCGTTCCTCTACGCCAGCCCCGAGATCGGCGCGGCCGGCCCCGACCCGGCCGACGCGGACGTCGTGGTCGAGGACGTGCCGGCCCTCACGGTGGCCTCGGTCGGCATCCGGGGCGGCTACGGGCCCGGCACCTTCGCCACGGGCGAGAAGCGGGTCCGCGACTGGCTCGGCGGCCACCCGGAGTGGCAGGCGGCCGGCCCGCCGCGGGCCATGGCCTACAACAGCCCGTTCGTGCCCGGGATGCTCAAGTACGCCGAGGTGCAGATCCCCGTCGTGCCCCGGCCCCGCGACCCGGCCGCCGCCCCCGCGAAACCGTGAAAGTTCGCCCGGACCCCGCCAAATGTCGCGGGCCGGATTGGCTGCATTCCGCGCGGAACTGCTGCCGATTTCCCCGGGACGAACCATTTTCCCACCGGCTCCGTAGGATTCGTCACGGTGCGCTGCCTGCGGGCCCGCGCCGGCGAATCCAACCGGGAGCTGCAACCATGGCACGCAAAGAATCACTGCTCAATCTGCACGCGATCCTCGTGCGGCGCCGGGACGCCCTGCGCAGCGCGCTGGCCGGTGATCTGACGCTGCTCAAGGAGCTCCGCAGCGAGTCGCCGGGCGACGTGGTCGACGCCGCCTACGACTCGGCCCAGGACGAGATCAGCTCGCAGCTCGCCGAGGTGGAGAGCCGCGAGCTGGCCAGCATCGAGAACGCCCTGGAGCGGATGAGGGCCGGGTCGTACGGCCTCTGCGAGGTCTGCAGCTGCAAGATCCCGATGGTCCGGCTCCACGCCCTGCCCTACGCCACGATGTGCATCGAGTGCCAGCGGGAGATCGAGCGCTCGGGCGCGTCGGCCGAGAGCCTGCGCGAGGCGGCCGAGCAGCGCGAGGAGGCGGTGGGCGGCGAGCTGGAGTTGTAGGCCGCGGGGGCCGTCCGAGCCCCGGCCTGCTATGCTTTCGCCGGATCGCGGTCCGATTGCTGCGGTCCGCTCGCACCGGAGACCGCTCGCATGCCCGCCGCGCACCGGCCTCGGGGTCGTCGCCGCGCCGTCGCCGCGCTCCTGTCCGCCGCGCTCCTCGCCGCCGCGGCCGTGAGCGCCGCCGCCTGCCGGGCCGACGACGGCAGCCGGCTCACGCCGATCGAGTCCTTCGGCGGCGAGGGCCGGGTCGACCCCATGCAGCCACCGCGGCTCGACGCCGCCGAGCGGGAGCGGCTCTACGCCCAGGTCGCCCGCGACGCCGAGCACCTCGAGCAGCAGTCCCGCCAGCTCCGCCGCCTGACCCGGCTGCTGCAGCCGGCCGTCGTCCACATCGACGCCCGCAAGCCGGCGCTCAAGCCGCGGAACGGCCGGGCGGTGGACGACGAGTCGGGCTCCGGCGTGATCGCGGAGATCGCGGGCCGGACGGTCGTGCTCACCAACCGCCACGTCATCGATCGGGCGGCCCTGGAAAGCATCACCATCCGGCTCGACGACCGCCGCGAGCTGCGGCCCCGCCGGCTCTGGTCCGACGCCGGCACCGACCTGGCGGTGCTGGAGATCGAGGCCCCGGATCTCGTGCCGGCCCGGCTGGCCGCCGCCGACACCCTGGACATCGGCGACACGGTGATGGCGATCGGCAGCCCGTTCGGCCTGGCCCACTCGATCACGCTGGGCATCGTCTCGGCCAAGGGCCGCCGCGATCTCGAACTCGGCGAGGGTGTCGTCAAGTTCCAGGACTTCATCCAGTCCGACGCGCCGATCAACCCGGGCAACAGCGGCGGCCCGCTGGTGAACATGCGCGGCGAGGTGGTCGGCATCAACACCTGCATCGCCAGCAACTCCGGCGGCTTCGAGGGCCTGGGCTTCGCCATTCCCGTGGGCATGGTGCGGTTCGTGGCCCAGCAGTTGGTCGAGAACGGCTCGGTGGCGCGGGGCTTCCTGGGCGTGCGGCTCGACGAGGAGTTCACGCAGCGGGAGGCGCATCGCCTCGGCATGGAGCGGCCCGTGGGCGCCCGGATCGAGAGCGTCACGCTCTCGTCCCCGGCCGACATCGCGGGCATCCGTCCCGACGACGTGGTGCTCGAGTTCGACGGCCGCGGCGTCGACGACGACGACCACCTCATGAGCATGGTGAGCACCACGCCCGCCGGCACGGAGGTCGATCTCGTGCTGTTCCGCGACCGGGCCCGGGTGCCGCTGCGGGTCACGGCGGCCAGCCGCGACAGCTTCCCGCCGTGAGGCCGGTCAGGTCGCGTCCGCGGCGGCGCCCAACCCCCGGAGGATGCAGTCCCCGACCGCGGCCGCGTCGCAGCCCACGAGCACGTCGGCGTTCGGGCCGCTGCGGCAGATCTGGCGGCGGTCGATGACGAGCATGCCGGCGGTGAGCTCGCCGGCGACCTCCACGTCGGCCGCCACGCTCGCCCGCTCGAAGAGCTCCGGATTGGTGGCGGCGACGAGCGCCACGACGTCGTGGAGGTGGATCCCCTCGCTGCCGAGGATCTGCCGCTGCGCGCGGAAGGCGTGCGCCAGCATGCCGCGCACGATCCGTCCGGCCCGCGACCAGTCGCCGGGCAGCTGGTCGAGCACGTCGAAGCCGAGCAGCACCTGCCCGGTCGTCTCCAGCGGCACGATCGTCTTGGTGAGCGGCTCGCGGATCACGTGCCGGGCCGCGGCGGGATCGCAGTAGAAGTTGAAGTCGGCGGTGGCCGACGCGTTGCCGGCGCCGGAGAGCGTGCCGCCGCAGATCACGAGGTCGCCGATCAGCTCGGCGACCGACGGATCGCGCTGGAGCACCCGCGAGACGTTCGTGAGCGGCCCGAGCGCCAGGATCGTGATCTCGCGCGGGTGGGCCCGCAGGCACTCCCAGATCACCTTCTCGGAGGCGTGGCCGCCGTGGAGTGGCACGCGGGGCAGCTCCACCCCTCCCAGGCCGTCGGCGCCGTGCACGCTGTAGGGCCGGTCGGGCAGGCTCACGTCGTCGGCCGCCACCCCCAGCCGCGGCAGCCGCGGCGGGTCGAGGTGGGCCACGAGGGCCTGCACGTTGGCGGTCGCCTGCTCGGGCGCCACGTTGCCGCCCACGGCCGTGACCGCCACCACCTCCAGCCGCGGGTCGAACAGCGCCACGGCGAGCGCGACGGCGTCGTCGACCCCGGGGTCGACGTCGATGATCACCTTGCGGGGCGTGGTGGGCAGCGACACGCGAGACGCGATCTCGGGAAGCGGGCCGGGCGGTGTACGCTCTATCCGGGACGTCGCCGGCAGGGAGACGTCGCCGGCCGTGCGAAATCCTATCCGATGCGCGGGTCGCGGAGCGCCCCGGCCACGCCGGCGATCTCCGCCGCCGTCTCGCCCGCGTCGGCCAGGGC
>JBJTIV010000319.1:0-9105 GCA_046095145.1 Planctomycetaceae bacterium | reverse complement strand
GCGCTGCTGCGGCCGCCTCCTGCAGCGCCGTGTCGGCGGCGTCGAGGCGGCCGAGCCTCTCCTCGCCCTGGGCGCGCACGAGCTGGCTGGCCGGCGGCTCAAGGGCCTCGGCCGCGCGGTCGAGCGTGGTCTCGGCACTGCGCCGCCGGCCCGACGTGAGCTGATGGGAGAACAGCGCGAGCCACGTGTCGGCGCGGTCGGGCGAGACCTCGACGGCCTTGACGAACAACTCGCCGGCCCGCTCGCGCTTGCCCGCCCGCTCGAGCAACTGACCGAGCCAGAGCAGCTCGCCACCGTTCTTGGAGTCGAGGTTGACGGTCCGTTCGGCGATGGCCACGGCGTCGTCCAGTCGCCCGGACTTCAGCTCCATCTCGGCCGACAGCCGCTCGAGGCCGCCCAATCCGTCCGGACCGAGCGTGTCGAGGGCCTGGCGGGCCTCTTCGAGCCGATTGGAGGCGTAGAGCAGGGCGACGAGCTGCCGCACCACGTCGGGATTCGCCGGGCCGAGTTTCACGGCTTTCTGGAGTCGTTCGATCGCCGAGGGAATGTCTCCCTTGAGGCCGTCGATCTCGGCCGCGTAGGTGTGGACGACCTGCCAGCCCGGGCGGTCGTTCTCCGCCTCGATGAGCCGGTTGCGGGCCTCTTCCAGCAGCCGCTCCTCCTCCGGGGAGAGGTCGACCTTGCCCGTTTCCAGCTCCTTCCGCTCCTGCGCCTGCCGCACCTGCAGGATGCGCACGCCGGCCTGGGCCACGAGGGATCGGGCGCTCTTCTCCCCGGCGACGGCCTCGATGTCCGCGGCCGCCGCCTTGGCCTTGTCGACGTCCCCCGCCTTCATCGCCAGCTCGAGCAGCGCTGTCCGCGAGCGCAGGTCGTCGGGCTGGCGTTCGGCGGCATCCCGCCAGAGCCGCTCCGCCTCGGCCGCATTGCCCAACTCCAACTGCAGCCCGCCCAGCATCGACATCAGTCGCGCGGCCTCCTCGGGCGCGGCCGCCGTGGCGACCTTCTCGATCGCGGCCAGCTCCCGGCTGGACTCCTCGGGTGACGCCTGGGCGGCGAGCTGGATGCGAACGGGCATCAGCGCCGGATGGTCGCGGCGCTCGGCCGGCAGGCGGGCGAGCACCTCGCGGGTGGCGTCGGGGCCGCGCTCCCGGAGCGTGAGCTGGGCCAGCGCCGACCACAGCGGGGGCTCGGCATCGCCGGAACTCGTGGCCCGCTCCAGGAGGTCGAGGGCCGCCTCGGTCTCGCCCTTGCGCGACAGGATGTCGGCGCGGAGCAGGGCGAGCTGCGCCGCGGTGACCGTGGTGGACTGCTCGAGGTTCGTGAGCAGGTCGTCGATGCGGCTCCAGTCGCGGTCGCCCGCGGGCCGCTTGAGCTGGTCGTTCACCCACAACTGCAGCAGCGGGTACCACACCTGGGGCGTGGCCGCGAGCCGCTCGGCGGGCAGCGCGCCGGCCACCGTCTCGAATTCCGCCAGCGCGTCTTCGGACCGGCCGGCCGCCGCCATGGCCGATGCCTGCGTCACGCGGGCCTGCAGGGATCCGGGGTCGTCGACCAGGATGCGCCGGCTCACGTCGAGCTGCTCGTCGAATTCCTCGAGATTCTCGTAGCACTGGGCCAGGCAGAGGTCGACCTGCCTGATGAGTTCGGGCGCCCCGGCGGCCAGCGGGCGGATCCCCTCGAGCCGCTGCCGCGCCTGGGACCACTTCCGCCGGGCGATGAGCACGCGGCTCTGGAGCAGTCCGACGGCCGGGCTCGCGGTGCCGAACAGCTCCTCGATCTGGGCCGTGGTCTCGTCGGTCTCGTCGAGCTTCCCTTGCTGGAGGAGCGTGTCGGCGAGCATCAACAGCAGCGACGCCTTGCCCGGGAGCTGGCCGACGCCGTCGCGGAGCGCCGCCTCCGCCGCGGGGAGATCGTTGCCCTGGAGGGCCAGGGCGGCGAGTCCGCGGTACACGCGCTCATCCTCGGGAAACAACTCGCGGGCCCGATCGACGGTGGCCTTGGCGGCGACCAAGTCACCTTTCGCCAGGGCCAACTCGAAGGCTCCCCACACCACGTCGGCATCGTCCGGCGCCAGCTTGACCGCCTTGTCGACGTCGGCCGTGGCCGACTCGAGATCGCTCCGTTGCCGGTGCCAGCGGGCGAGCGCCAGCCACGCCTTCGCGTCATCCGCCCGGCGCTTCCCGAGCTCCTCGAGGACCACCACCGCCGCCGGCGCGTCCTGCAGCCGTTCCTCGAGAACCGAGGCGAGCAGCAGGTAGGGTTCCGTCTCTTCGACCGGCTGACGATCCGGCACGAACGCACGCTGCTGCACGTCGTAGCCGATCAGGTCGCCGGCGAGGCGGGCCGCCGAGTCGAAGTCACCTTCCGCGGCGAAACACCGGGCGAGCAACAGCTGCATCCGCGTCGCATCCAGGTCCACGGCGGCCGTGCCGCCTGCCGCCTCGGCCTGCCGCGACCGCAAGGTGTCGAGATGCTCTCGGGCGTCGCCGAACCGGCCCACTCTCACCTGGAATTCAGCGAGCTTGAGCCGCAACTCATCGTCCTCGGGGTTTCGCCGCACGGCCTCCTCGAGGCTGTTGAAGGCCCGCTGCAGTTCCGCCTGCGACACCCTCGTGCCCTGGGTCTGCTCGAGCACGAGTTCCGCGTACTCGCGTTGCACCTCGACGTCGTCGGGTCGCATGCCGAGGTAGCGGTTGAAGAGGACGACCGACTCCTGGACCTTGCCCTCCTTCAACTTTTGACGCGCGAGTTTGGCGAGGCCGCCGGCGTTGCGATCCACCTGGAAGCGGTGGAGTCCGGCCACACCCCCGGCCAGCAGCAACGCGCCGACGAGCAGGCCGAACAGCAGTTTGAAATTGACGCGCTTCACGTCTGGGGCGACTCCGGCACATGTGGGCGATCCGCGGTCGCAGGTCGCAGAAACCTGCCCGCACCCCGCATTCTACCAGCCGCGGCGGACGTATCGCGGCTGCCCGCGGGATCCGGGTCGGCGCCCAGATTTCCCCGCCTACCAGGGCGTGCCGCCGCGAATTTCCGGCACCTTCCCGTCAAAGTTCTCGGCCTTGCCCGCACGATAGGAACTGGGTCGTCGGTGGTGCCGGTCGGGCAAAGCCTGCCGGCTGCGAGCACTGTCCGGCCACGCCGTCGTTCGTTCCGCGGAGGTCGCCACCATGCAGTCGAGAAGCGAAAGCCCAGCCTGGCGGAGGGTCGCCGCAGCCATGACGTCATGGTGTGTGGTGGCATGCCTGCCCGCCGTCGCCCGCGAGGCCGACCCCGGCGCGTCGCCCCCGGCGGCGGCCGCAACGCGGTCGAGAACGATCGTGGATCCTGCGGTCGTGCCCGCCGGCGGCATGCACTGTCGGCACTGCGGGACCGGAGCCTGCCGCGTCCACGGCGGCCATCTCGCGGGTTGCCGCAACGGCATGTGCCATCCGCACTGCCCGGTCAGGCCCAGCCAATACGGCTTCTACCACACGCAGTGGCGCCGCTGGCCCGGCGAGGGCGTGGTACCCGCGAGCGCCGAGGAGGCCGCGACACCCGTCGCTCCGCCGGCGTCGCAGGTTCCCACCATCGAAGAAGAGTCGCCGTCTGCGGCGGGTGCACAGGCGGCCGACGGCGACACGCCCGGCGGGGCGGAGCCGGAGGCCGTGCCGTCCGCCGCCGACCGGTCCGCGGAGGATGAGACCCGGACCGCCGATCCGATTCCGGAGCAGGCCCCGCGGGCCGCTCCTGCCACGGAGCAACCGGCGGCCGAACCGCCCGTGCCGCCGACGCCGCCGGGCGACGCGCCGGCGACACCCGCCAAGGAGGCGGCCGAGGACGATCTGTTCGACCAGTCCGCCGCGCCGCTTCCGGACGCGGAGGTTCCGCTCGATGCGGGCGCGATGCGGTACCCGGCGCCGGTCGGCCGGTCCCTGGTGGCCGGCATCCCGCCCTGGCGGCTCGCGCCGCGGGCCGGTCAGCGGGCGGCCGCCTCGGCCCGCGGGCGGTAGATCTCGGTGGCCAGTCCGAAGTAATTCTCCGCGGAGAATCCCACCGTCTCTCCGAGCGTCGGATGGGCGTGGATCGACTCTGCCAGATCGCGGGCCGAGCAACCCATTTCGACGGCCAGCACGCCTTCGGCGATGAGTTCGCCGGCTCCCGGCCCCACGATGCCCACGCCGAGCACCGTGTCGGACTCGGGATCGACGAGGATCTTCGTGAGGCCGTCGGTCCGGCCGAGTGCGTGCGCGCGGCCGCTGGCCGCCCACGGATAGCGGCTCACCTCGACGGGGCGGCCGGCGGCCGCCGCCTCCTGCTCGGTGAGGCCGGCCCAGGCGATCTCCGGGTCGGTGAACACCACCGCGGGAATCGCCCGCGGGGCGAAGAGCGCGGCCTCGCCGTGCAGGCCTTCGACCGCCACCTTGCCCTGATGGCTCGCGCGATGCGCGAGCATCGGCTCTCCGCACACGTCGCCGATCGCGAGGATGCGCGGGTCGGCCGTCCGCTGCTGGCCGTCGACCGCCACGAAGCCGCGCGCATCCACCTTCACGCCGGTGTGCTCGAGACCGATGCCGTCGGAGTTGGGACGTCGGCCCACGGCGACGAGAACCCGGGCGAAATCCTGCTCCGCAGGACCGCCGGGGCCCTCGAACCGCACCCGCACGGCGGAGCCGGTGTCCTCCAGGCCCACCACCTTCGTCTGGAGCATGATCTTCTCGAAGAGCTTCTCGAGCCGTTGGTGGAGGGGCTTCACGAGATCGCGGTCAGCGCCGGGCAGCAGGCCGTCGGTGAGTTCCACGACCGACACCTTCGAGCCCAGTTCGGCGTAGACCGTGCCCATCTCCAGGCCGATGTAGCCGCCGCCGACGACCAGCAGCGATTTCGGCACGTCGGCCAGTTCCAGCGCGGCCGTGGAGTCCATCACCCGCGGGCTGCCGATGTCGAACGCGGGAATGCGGGCCGGCCGCGAGCCCGAGGCCAGGATGCAGTGGTCGAAGGTGAGCGTCTGCGTGGCCCCGCCGGGCTCGGCGGAGGCGATCTCGAGCGTCGACGAATTCGTGAAGCGGGCCGAGCCGCGGACGACGGTGACCTTGCGTTTCCGGGCGAGCGTGGCCAGGCCGCCGGTCAGCGTGGCGATCACCTTCTCCTTCCGGCTGCGGAGCGCCGCCAGGTCGATCTTGGGGCGGGCGAGGTGTACCCCCCATTCCTCGAGTTCCCGGCATTCCGCCAGCACCCGGCCCACGTGGAGGAGGGCCTTCGAGGGGATGCAACCGCGGAGCAGGCAGGTGCCGCCGAGCCGTTCGTCGCGATCGACGAGCGCAACCTCCATGCCTAGGTCCGCCGCCAGGAACGCGGCGGCGTAGCCCCCCGGACCGCCGCCCAGCACCACCAGTGGCACGTGCATGCTCGCCTCGATATCCGTGAATGTTGCCGGCGTGCGCCGCGAACCAAACCGTTGTAGTTGCGGTCCCGGCACCCTGGCAAGAAAGAGCCCGTGTCGCCGGCGGCCGTCGGGGCCGCGTGCAACGCTCGGCACGTGCGGCCCGGGGCGCGGTTCCGGATGGTTTTTCGCCGCCGCGGAGAGCATGATGGTGTCGTGTCACGGCACCGCCGTTGACCGAGGGCGACTCGTGCGGCCGGTCCGGGGATGGCCGGCGCGGTGCCGAAGCGAGAGTGGCGGAACTGGCAGACGCGCTGGATTTAGGTTCCAGTGCCGCAAGGCGTGCGGGTTCGACTCCCGCCTCTCGCAATCGTTCGACACGCGACGCGCGGCGACCGCCGTGGGCCCGCGACCGGGCCCGTGCGGCGTGGGTGCCGAGGGTTCGCGCCACGGCGGGGCTGATTCGGCCTTTACGGCCTCCGGACGCAGCGGAATAATGAGGGAATTCGGTATTTTCCCCGGGAGACCTCCATGGCCAGTCCCGACATCGACCAGTCCGGCGAGGTGCTCGGCACCGGGGGCACGTCTCCGGCCGGACTGCCACGCGGGGCCCACGCGCCCATGGCGATCGGCCAGGTGGGCGCCGGGGCGTCCGGGCAGCCCGAGGTGGTCGACGGGGTCTCGGCGGTCGACGCCGACCCGACCGAGACCCGGGAATGGCTCGACTCGCTCCGCTACGTGATCAACAGCCGTGGCGGCGACCGGGCGGCCTACCTGCTCCAGGCGATCGAGCAGGAGGCGTATCGGCTGGGGGTGGCGATCCCGTTCTCGGCCACCACGCCCTACATCAACACGATCCCGGCCGACCGCCAGCCGCCCTTTCCCGGCAACCGCGAGATCGAGCGGCGGATCAAGAGCATCATCCGCTGGAACGCGATGGCGATGGTCGTCCGCGCCAATCGGGAGGACAAGAGCATCGGCGGCCACATCTCCACCTTCGCCTCGTCGGCGACGCTCGTGGAGGTGGCGATGAACCACTTCATCCGCGGCCGCGGAGACGACTATTCCGGCGACCAGGTCTACTTCCAGGGCCACGCTTCGCCGGGCATCTACGCGCGGGCCTTCCTCGAGGGGCGGCTGACGGAGAAGCACCTGGAGAACTTCCGCCGCGAGCTGGCGGCCGGTGGCGGCCTGTCGAGCTACCCGCACCCCTGGCTGATGCCGGAGTTCTGGGAGTTTCCCACCGTCTCGATGGGCCTCGGGCCGATCATGGCCATCTACCAGGCGCGGTTCAACAAGTATCTCCAGGACCGCGGCATCAAGGACACGAGCCGGCAGCACGTGTGGTGCTTCATCGGCGACGGCGAGACCGACGAGCCCGAGACGCTCGGGGCGATCTCGCTGGCCGCCCGCGAGCAACTCGACAACCTCGTGTTCGTCATCAACTGCAACCTGCAGCGGCTCGACGGCCCGGTCCGCGGCAACGGCAAGATCATCCAGGAACTCGAGGGCGTGTTCCGGGGCGCCGGCTGGAACGTGATCAAGGTGATCTGGGGCGAGGACTGGGACCCGCTGCTGGCCAAGGACGACGAGGGAGCGCTCGTCAAACGGATGAACGAGGTGGTGGACGGCCAGTACCAGAAATACGTGGTCATGCCCGGCGGCTACATCCGCGACCACTTCTTCGGGGCCGATCCGGCGCTCCTGGAGATGGTGGCCCACCTCTCCGACGAGAAGCTCAAGAAGCTCAAGCGGGGCGGCCACGACCCCGAGAAGGTCTATGCGGCCTATGCCGCGGCGATGCACTGCCATGGCAAGCCGAGCGTGATCATCGCGAAGACGATCAAGGGCTACGGCCTCGGCGAGGTGGGCGAGGGCCGCAACGTGACCCACCAGCAGAAGAAGCTCAACGAGGACGAATTGCGGGCCTTCAGGTCGCGGTTCGGCATCCCGATCTCCGACGACGAGGTCGCCAAGGCGCCCTTCTACAGGCCGCCCGAGGACTCGGAGGAGATGCGCTACCTCCGCGAGCGGCGCGAGGCCCTCGGAGGCTGGGTGCCGAGCCGGCCGCGGCGGGGGCCGCTCCTCGAGACGCCGCCGCTGGCCGACTACGAGGGCTTCATCGAGAAGAGCGCCGGCCGCGAGGTCTCCACGACGACGGGCGTGGTCACGCTCATGGCGTCGCTCCTCAAGGACAAGCGGGTCGGGAAGTACATCGTGCCGATCGTGCCCGACGAATCACGGACCTTCGGCATGGATCCGCTGTTCAAGCAGTGCGGCATCTACGCCCACACCGGCCAGCTCTACGAGCCGGTCGATTCCGACCAGCTCCTCTACTACCGCGAAGCCAAGGACGGCCAGATCCTCGAGGAGGGCATCACGGAGGCGGGAAGCATGTCGAGCTTCATCGCCGCGGGCACGGCCTACGCGAGCCACGGCGTGCCGATGATCCCGATGTTCATCTACTACTCGATGTTCGGCTTCCAGCGGATCGGCGACCTGATCTGGGCCGCCGGCGACATCCGGGCCCGAGGCTTCCTCCTCGGCGGCACGGCCGGCCGCACCACGCTCAACGGCGAGGGGCTCCAGCACCAGGACGGCCACAGCCAGTTGTTCGCGATGGCCTACCCGACGGTGAAGGCCTACGACCCGGCGTTCGTCTACGAGGCCACCGTGATCATGCTCGACGGCCTGGAGCGGATGTACGCCAAGGGCGAGGACTGGATCTACTACCTCACGGTCTACAACGAGAACTACGAGATGCCGCCGATGCCCGAGGGCTGCGTGGCGGGGATTCTGCAGGGCATGTACCGCCTGCGCGACGTCGCGCCGGCGAAGAAGCCGGGGGGCAAGGCCGCGAAGCCGCCCCGCGTGCACCTGCTCGGGTCGGGCGCGATCCTCCGCGAGGTGATCCGCGGCGCCGAGCTGCTCGCCGAGCATTGGGGCGTGTCGAGCACCGTGTGGAGCGTGACGAGCTGGAAGGAGCTGCGCCGCGAGGCGCAGGAGTGCCGCCGCTGGAACATGCTCCATCCCGACGCCGCGCCGCGGCGGAGCCACCTCGAGCGGATGCTCGCCGACGAGGAGGGCGTGTTCGTGGCGGCCAGCGACCACGTGCGGGCCGTGCCGGAGCAGCTCGACCCCTGGATTCCCGGCGGCCTGTTCGCGCTCGGCACCGACGGCTTCGGCCGCAGCGAGCTCCGCGGCCCGCTCCGCCGCCATTTCGAGGTGGACGGCGAGTGCGTCGCGATCGGCGCGCTGTCGCGGCTGGCCGCGGCCGGGGCGCTGGGCACCCACGTGGTGGCCGAGGCGATCAAGACGCTGGGCGTCGATCCGGACAAGATCGACGCCGCATCGGCCTGACCGGAGACGCCCTCCCACCTCGTCGCCCTCCCAACACGCCGCCCCGAGACCCCGAGGCACGAACGACATGGCCACCGAATTCAAGCTGCCCGACCTGGGAGAGAACATCGCCTCCGGCGACGTGGTGAGCGTCCACGTCAAGGAAGGCGACGTCGTCAGGCCGGGGCAGGCGATCCTCGAGGTCGAGACCGACAAGGCGGTCATCGAGGTGCCGTGTCCGCCGGGCGGCACGGTCGCCAAGGTGCTCGTGAAGAAGGGCGAGACCGTGAAGGTCGGCCAGGCCCTGGTGCTCCTGGAGGCGGCCGGTGCCGCGCCGGCGAAGGCCGCGGCCGCTCCCGCAACGCCCGCGGCCGCCGCCGCGAAACCCACCGCCCCCGCCCCGC
>JBJTIV010000318.1:0-3825 GCA_046095145.1 Planctomycetaceae bacterium | reverse complement strand
CCTCGAGGCGATCCGCGACCAGCAGGACGCCCTCGGCCGGCTCGGCCTCGACTATCGCGACTTCTTGGAGATCGACCCGCGCTACTTCCGGCCGGCCGAGATCGACCTGCTCCTCGGCTGCTCGGCGAAGGCCCGCCGGCGGCTGGGCTGGAAGCCGCGGGTGACCTTCGACGCGCTCGTGGCGATGATGGTCGACTCCGACCTCGATCTCGCCCGGCGCGAGCAGGTGCTCATCGAGGCCGGCCACGAGGCCGGCCTGCCCGACCGATGATCGATCTCACGACCAAGCGCATCGTGGTGACCGGCGGCGCCGGGTTCCTGGGGCAGGCGGTCTGCCACGTGCTCCGCGGCCGCGGCGTGTCCGAGGACCGCATCGTCGTGCCGCGGCGGCCGGACGTCGACCTCACCCGCGAGGCCGACGTGGCGCGGCTCTACGATGTGGCTCGGCCCGACGTGGTGATCCATCTCGCAGCCGACGTCGGTGGCATCGGTGCCAACATGGCCCACCCGGGCCGGTTCTTCTACAGCACCATGGCGATGGGCCTCCATCTCGTGGAATACGCCCGGCGGCATGGCATCGAGAGGTTCGTCCACACGGGCACGGTCTGCTCCTATCCCAAGCACTCCCCGATCCCCTTTCGGGAGGACCACCTCTGGGACGGCTATCCGGAGGAGACCAACGCGCCCTACGGCGTGGCCAAGAAGGCCCTGATCGTGATGCTCGACGGCTACTGCCGCGAGTATGGGCTCGAGAGCGCCGTCGTGGTGCCCGTCAACCTCTACGGGCCGGGGGATGATTTCGATCCCGCCACCAGCCACGTGATTCCCGCCCTGATCCGCAAGTGCGAGGAGGCCCGAAAGGCTGGAGCCGAATCGATCACCTGCTGGGGCACGGGGGCCGCCACGCGGGAGTTTCTCCACGTGGACGACGCGGCCGAGGGCGTGGTACGGGCCGCGGAGGTGATGGCGGAACCGCTGCCGATCAACCTCGGCGGTGGTTCGGAGATCTCGATCCGGGAGTTGGCCACGAAGATCGCGGCTGTCTGCGGCTATTCCGGCCGCATCGCCTGGGACGACTCGATGCCGGACGGTCAACCCCGCCGCAGCCTCGATAGCTCACGGGCGAATCGGCTTCTACAGTGGGCGCCCCGGCAAGACTTCGATGCTGGGCTCGTCGCCACGGTCGATTGGTGGCGCGAGAATAACCACAGCTGATCGCGCTATTCACATCAATCGTTAAACGGGGACAGGCTATCTCGCCCGTACGCTGCCGGCGCCCATCGGACCCATGCCGTTGATCGTCTTGGCCTGACCAACTATCGCGCTTGACGACCGCATTATTGCTCCCCCGGATGCGCCGTTCCTTAACGCACTGCCTCCAAAAAAGCTACCAAATCGATTTCCGGTAGAAACGCCTGCACCAAACGATTGATTCGGTGCCCCCCGTGATGCCCGCTGCGACCCCATCATCGGCACCGAGGATCCGGCCACGCCGCCTCCGACGCCTGCCCCGATCCCGCCGCCGCGGTTGCCGCCCATCCGAGGATTCATGGCACCCGGACCCTGGGCGGCGGCCTCATGCATCGCGCACGCGAGGGCGACGACGACGACAACACAGAACCGCACGAAATGGCTGCGACGCATGACACGGCTCCCGATGATGAGGAAACGCCTTTCCCTAACCACGCACATTATTTCACGCACCTGCCGGGCAGGCAAGCCTCGAGCAAAGTCGCCCGGAGGCCGAAGCAGGCCCTCTGGATGACAACTGCGCTGTGCTAGCATCCCCGCATGCCCAGCCCCAAGCCAGAGCCCCTCTCCCCGCCGCTTTCCATCTGGCTGGTCAACCCGTTCGACGACATCCCCGGCGAGGGCCTGCCGGCGATGCGTTACTGGTCGCTGGCCCGCGTGCTGGCCGCCCGCGGCCACGACGTGACCTGGTGGAGCGCCACCTGGAGCCACCGGCGCAAGGCCATCCGCTCCCAGCCGCTCTCCATCCGCGACGACGAGGGCTTTGGCCTGCGGCTCGTGGCCGTGCGGCCCTACGAGAAAAACGTCTCCTTCGCCCGGATCGGCAGCCACCGCGACTTCGGCCGCTCGTTCGAACGGCTGGCCTGCGAGGCCGTGGCCGCCGGGCAGCTCGACCGACCGGACCTGATCGTGGCCAGCCTGCCGCCGCTCGAGGGCCCGGAGGCCGCGCTCCGCGTGGGCCGCAAGCTCGACGCGGCGGTCGTCGTGGACGTGCAGGATCTCTGGCCCGAGACCTTTGCGCGGCTCGTGCCCGGGCCGGCGTTTCTGCGCGGCATCCTGGCCCCCTGGATCCTCGGCGGCATGCACGCCCGCCGGCGGACGATCCTGGCCGCGGCGAGCGCCGTGAGCGCCACGGCGGCCTCGCACCTCGACGCCATCGCAGCGGAGATCTCCGCGGCCACGCCGCGGCACGTCTGCCCGCTCGGCGCCTACCCGCAGGAGTTTCCCGAGACGCCCCGTGGTCACGACCGCGTGCCCGAGGCGGGCGGCGAGCCCGCGCCGCCGGCGGCGCTCGAATGCGTCTACTCCGGGTCACTCGAGGCCGGCCAGGATCTCGACGCGCTTGTGGCCGCCGCCAAGAAACTCTCGGCCGACGGCATCGCGGCCCGGATCCACGTGGCCGGAACCGGTACGCTCGAGCCCATGATCCAGCGGGCCGCCGCCGGCCTGACGGGCTCCTGCCGCATCGTGCACCACGGCCTGCTCGGCCGCCGCGATTACGTGCGGCTCTTGTCGGGCTGCGACGTGGGCCTCGTGTGCGTGCGGCCGGAGTCGCAGGTGGTGCTGCCCAACAAGGCCGGCGACTACGCGGCGGCGGGCCTGGCGATCGTCAATTCGCTGCCCGGCGAGCTCGCGCGGCTCATCGAACGCTACGGTGCCGGCGTGGCCTACACCGCGGGAGATGCCGCCTCCCTGGCCCGGGCGATCGCGGGCCTGGCCACCGACCGCCGCCGCCTCGCGGCCTCGCTCCGCGCCGCCCGCCACCTGGCCGCCGCCGTGTTCGACCGCGAGCTGCTCTTCCCGGCCTTCGCCGACTGGCTGGAAACGATCCCTAACTGACGGGCCGAATACCCAGCGCAGCGCCGCATCCCGAAGGAAGCCCCACGCGCTGAGCGCGGGGAATGCGGGTAGCCACCTCCTGCGGCCACCGCGTGACCGCCACCGCCCGCCACACGCTTTCCCGTCGCTCGCGCTCCGGGCTTCCCTCACGGGATAACCACCTTCCGGGAATGACGATGCGTCATTCCCGCGCCCGGTCCTGGCATTGCCGAACGTACGTCACGACGTTGTCGAGTGACCTTTCATCGAACACCTTCCGGCTGCTGCCGCCCCTCGTCCACCACCGCCCCGATCGCCGGACGGATCGCCCGCCTGCATCCGCGCCGAGCATCCGCGTGGCCCGGGCCTTCAGCTCGGCGATCACTTCGTACGGCCCGCGCCCGGGAGCGCCGATCACCACGTGCACGTGCTGCATGCGGCATTGCACGGCATACAACGTCCATCCGCGAAACCTCGCATGGGCCGCCACGCAGCGCACGACAAGGCCGCGCTGATGACGAGTCAGCGACACGCACGCCCCGGCGAGTCGACGCAACGCGACGCCTTGCAAGAGCGGATTACCACCTCGGATCATGCCCCGGCGATCAACCCATCCTCGATCATCGCCCGGCAGCCACGACCCATACGTCGTCCACGTCAGGAAGTAGGCCAGTGGTTCGACATGCGGCCGAGGCATCGTTATAGTGTACATATTTACATTTCTCGATGCCACCCGCTTTCCCGTCGCTCGCGCTC
>JBJTIV010000317.1:0-4327 GCA_046095145.1 Planctomycetaceae bacterium | reverse complement strand
GGCCGGCATTCACAACGCGGGGGCGGCCGCCGGCAACGCGGCACTCAGCCCGGCGTCGCTCGCACAGTTCTCGGGCCGACCTGCACGGAGAGCGCGTTTCGCAACGAGACGTTGTTGTAGCCCTCGCGCAGGGCCGCGGCGAGGCCGAGCTCATCGCCTGTGAAGTTGGGAATCGGCAGCACGAGATCGGCGACGGGGTATGTCACGGCGTAAACCCGTCCCCGCATCCGCCGCGGACTGGAGACCTTGAGCACCTCGTCGCGCACGCCGTAGTCGAGTTGGAGCGGTTCGAGGATGAGCTTGAGCGCGCTCTTCAGTGAGATCGGCTGGTCGAGCGCGAGCGTCACCGGCGTGTCGCTGCGGACGGCTTCCTCGTCGAGGCCGGCGAGGTCGAGGTGCACCGCCACGTCGGCCTGACGGCCGAGATCCTCGAGCACCTTCGCCAGCGGTTGGTCGCGGTAGGCCGGCACGACCTTGGTGTCGAGCCGCCGCTGGATCTCGCGCTCGGCTGGCGAGGCCTGTGAGCGGGCGGTGGCCTGGAGTTCCCCCCGGCTTCGCGTCAGGTCGCGCCAGTCCTTCGTGTTCGGAAACTCGATCGGGCCGGCGAACGGCGCACTCGATCGCTCCACATCCTCGACGACGTCCATGAAGCCGGCCTGCTTGTCGCCCGCGATCGCCTGCTGGGCGTCGAGCCGGCGGATCACGCGGCTCTGGGCGACGAGCTGACGGACCACGGCATTGTCGGGGGCGAGTTCACCGGCCTTCTTGGCGATCGCCTCGGCCTCGGGAAACCGCTGCTGGTCGACGAGCGTGTTGTATTCCTCGACGAGGATCGCGATGCGTTGGTCGACCTCGACCCTCCGGGCGCGATCCCGGTCGATCTCCGCCTCGATGCGGCTGTTCTGCGCCTCCAGGGCCAGCTCCGCCCGACGCTTGCCCGTGGTCTCCTCGATATCCCGGCGGGTCCGCTCGATGCGCCGCAGGAGCTGGTCGCGCGAAGCATCGGGCAGTCCGCGGCCCTCGACGTCCTTGGCCGTCGTGTCGAGCAGCGCGAGGGCATCGGCGGGCGAGCGCTGCGACAGCCGCTTGGCCTCGAGTTGCTTGGCTGCGACTTCCGCCGAGATTCGTGCCAGCGTCAGTGGATCGTCGGCGTGTGTCGCGGTGGCCTGTTGCGTCTCCGTGGGTGCGGTGTCAGTCGAGGCCGATTCCGCGGGCGGGCCGTCGATCGCCTGCTGGAGGATGCGGCGCGCCGCCTCCGCATCGCCGGCGGCGGCCGGCGGCGGCAGATCCTCCGCGAGCACCACAGTCGGCATCACGAGCCCGAGCAGGATGATGCCGTGGGCCGCGAAGGGGCGGAGCGTGCATGCCATGGGTGCCGGTTCCTGGACTGACGACAGGACGTGGAGGCGGGAGAAGTACTGGCCTCGCACGAGACGGGTCAAGCCATCCGCAGGACGGCCGAGGCGCTGCGTGCCACAACCCGGCACTGCCGGGTCAGGGCAGTCGCCGCGTCTTGCCTGGATTGCCGCGCAGGGCCCGTCCGCCGGGCATCACGTGGTGGGGGCAGTCCGCCGCGCGACCGCCTTCTCGACCGTGTCGAGCAGTTGGTCGACGCGGAACGGCTTGAAGAGCACGAGGTCGACCCCGGCCTGCCGGGCTTTCACGATCGAGTGGCCGGGGTCGTAGCCGAAGCCCGTCATGAGCACGAGCGGCACGGTGTCGAGAATCTCCTGGAGCTTGAGCAGGAGCTGGTAGCCGCTCATGTCGGGAAGACGGATGTCGGTGATGATCACGTCGTAGGCGTCACCTCCGCCGGTGCGCACGAGCGACGCCGCCTCGGCACCGTCGCGGGCGGTCTCCACCACGCATCCGTAGCGTTCCAGGAGTGCGTGGGCCGCCGCCCGGACCTGGTCGTCGGCATCCACGACCAGGATCCTGCGGCCGACGAGCGCCGGCCGCCCATCGCCATGGCGGCGCTGGGCATGGGCCACGCTCGGCGCCATCCGCTCGCCGACCCGCTGGATCACCTGCTTGATGTCGCGGGCATTCCGCAGGATCCGCTGCAGCCGCTCGACCACGTCGGGCTCGTGGCCGATGTAGCGCTCCATGACGTTGACCGCGTCGTTGAGAATGTCGTCGACCGGCAGCGCCACCGCGCCATGGATAGCCTCGATGCTCTCGGCCGTGGTCGACGCCTTCTCGGCCACCAGCAGCTCGAGCGTGTTGAGGGCGGCGGCCACGTCGCGGGAAAAAATCTCCAGGAATTGCAGATCGGTGTCGGTGAAGCCGCCCGGCTCCGGGCTCTCGACGTTGAACGTGCCGATCACCTCGTCGTGGAGCATGAGCGGGACGGTGAGCGAGCTCTTGGCTCCCTTGCAGCCCTCCAGATAGAGCGGATCCTTCGTCGTGTCGTTGCAGCGGTAGCTCGCGCCCGTGGCCGCGACGAAGCCCGTGACGCCGTTGTGTTCGGGCCGGGCGAAGAGGATGCGGGCCTCGGCCTCGGGCTGCATGCCCTCGGCGAGCAGCGGTTCGAGCCGGCCGGTCCGGCGGTCGAGGAGCCGGATCTCCACCACGTCGAACTGCAGCAGGTCCTTGGAGTAGTGGAGGATGTTGCTCTTGAGCAACTCGATCCGCTCGGCGACCGTCATGTCGGCCAGTTCGGCGGGGGACAGGTCCGCGAGCGTCTGGCCGGCCGCGTGGATCGCGGCCCGCTTCTGCTGCTCGAGGATCGTGGCGGTGACGTCGCGGACGGCCACGACGGCCCGGCCGGCTCTTCCGGCTTCGGTGCCGGCGGCGAACGTGGGCGAGCACTGGACGTCGTAGTAGCGGCCGGCCTGGGTCCTCACCGTCGCGCGGCCCGGCCTGCCCGCGGCCACCGCCGCGCGGAAGACGTCGATGTCCGCCTGCGAATCGGCCGTGGAGTCCAGCACCGCGAACAGGTCTCGGCCGCGCGCGTCTGACGATCCGCACCACGAAGCGAGTCGCTCGTTCGACCAGTGCACGGCACACGTCGCGTCGACGAGCGCGATGCCGTCGGGCAGGTGGTCGACGATCGCTCGTTCCAACTGCGTCGTCGCGCCGTCTTCGGCCGAACCAGCGGAAAACTCCGTCACCGAGCAGCCTCCAACGCCGACGCACCGCGTGGAAGCAAGTATAAATTGGGTGCAGTCGAGCCGCCAAACCGCCCAGCGGCGTTGTCGCCAGCGGCACGAACCCTATACTCCCCTTGTTCGCCGTTCTTTGGCCGCCTTCCGCACGACTCCGCGGTCGCGGACGGCGGTGCCTGCTGCGAGGTTCCTCGTGAGCGATCCCGCCCCGTCGTTTCTCGACCGGCACCAGTTCCTGATCTACCGGCTGTTCTCGCTGTCCGGGCTCGTGCCGGTGGGGGCCTTCCTCGTCGTTCACCTGCTCACCAATGCCTCGGTGCTCGCGGGGCCGGGGGTGTTCCAGTCGCGGGTCGACATGATTCACTCGCTCGGGCCGCTGCTCGTGCCGATCGAGTGGTTGTTCATCTTCCTGCCGATGCTGTTCCATGCGACCGTGGGCTTCGTGATCATCGCCAACGGTCTGCCCAACGTGGGCTCGTATCCCTACGTGGGCAACGTCCGCTACACGCTGCAGCGGGCCACGGGCATGATCGCCTTCGTGTTCATCATCGGCCACGTGATCCACCTGCACTGGATGGGCACACCCTTCGGTGGTGGCCGCTTCGATCCGCACGAGGCCTCGAGTTCGGCCGCGGTGGCCATCCAGTCCCCGTTGGCGACGGCCCTGTACGCGATCGGTGTGCTGTGCGCCGTGTTCCACTTCGCCAACGGCCTGTGGACCCTGGGCATCACATGGGGACTGTGGACGAGCCCCGCCGCCATGCGGCGGGCCAATGTGGTCAGCATGGTCGTCGGGGTGGCGCTGGCCGCGGCTGGCCTGGGGGCGCTGGGCGGCCTTCAGGGTCTGCGTGGCGACAAACTCGAGGCCGCGCGGACGATCGAGGCGAACATGGAACGGGAGCGCGGCAACCGCGAGCGGCTGCTGCGGGGATCTTCGGCCGCCCCGGCGCACACCGGGGAGACGGCGGCCCGATCGCGGGCGGGAGGGTGAACGGCATGGCACAACCCAGGGTTCTTGTCGTCGGAGGTGGTCTCGCCGGGCTCGCGGCCTCGATGCGGCTGGCCGAACTCGGCGTGGGCGTGGATCTCGTGAGCCTCGTGCCGGTGAAGCGGTCGCACAGCGTCTGCGCCCAGGGGGGCATCAACAGCGTCAACTCGCTCACCCGGCAGCAGGGCGACAACGAATGGAAGCACTTTGACGACACCGTCTACGGCGGCGA
>JBJTIV010000316.1:0-2102 GCA_046095145.1 Planctomycetaceae bacterium | reverse complement strand
ACATCACGAGCGCCGACAGGAAGATCGCCAGCGCCGCGACGATCTGGTTGGAGGGGATCTGCGGCGCGCCGAGCCCCTGCCGCACGAGGGCGAGCACGACCGAGATGCGGACGAAGCAGGTCGTCATGAGGAGCACGGCCGGCACGAGGCTGATGACCCCGAAGGCGAGCGCCGAGGGCAGGAGCGACTCCACGGGCACCCGGTCGAACAGGCCGCGCAGGCCCTCGGCCGCGATCCCGGGATCGGCCGCGACGCCGGCGGCGGGCGCCGCGGCGGCGTCGCCATCGGCCCGCGCGGCCCCTGCGGCCGCGGCCGCGCAGACGACCGCCCCCAGCATGGCGGTCGCGAATCGGCGGCGGCCGCGCTGGAGTGAGACGCGGATCATGCGACCTCCCTGGCGGCCGGCGCCGTGACGGCCGGCGCGGGGCCACGGGCGGGCGGACGGGGCGGCTGCCAGCCACCGCGGCAGGCGGCCGCGATGGAGGCCGTCGTCTGGGCGTCGGCGATCTCCGCGAGCGTCGCCGCTCCCGCCGTCGACACGCCCACGAGCAGCGTCTTGGGGCCGAAGCGCACGATCCGCACCGCATGCTGGCCCCCCAGCGAGGCCGTGCCGAGCACCTCGAAGACGTCGGGCGGTGGCGGAGCCACCCGGCGGCCGGCGGCCATCCGGACTCCGACCAGCACCGCGCAGGCCACGGCGAGCGCGGCCACGAGCCGCCAGTCGCCGAGTCCCGCGGGCGTTGCCGCCGGTCGGCGGTCGACGGCCTCGGCCGGCGCGGCATCGTGCACCAGCGGCACCGGTCCGGGCTCGTCGGCGGCCCGGGCGGCCGGCACGGCGAGTGCCAGCGCGAGGACGATCCCGCACCACGACGCCCGGCGCGTCGGCGCGGGAGTCATGCGGCCACCCGCGGTGCGGGGGCGATCGAATCGTCGTCGGCCCGCGGGCCGCGGTCGACCTCGGACCAGTCGCCGCGCGGCTGGCGGTGCCGCGGCCGTGACTCCCGCACGTCGAGATCGGGGGGCGGACGCCGGGTGAGCATCACCACGAGCAGCAGGCCGACGCCGGCGCCGGTCACGAGCCAGGCCTCCCGCGGCACGGCGGCAAAGTCGCCACGCGAGGCCGCTTCCCAGGCGACGGTGGCGGTCTCCGCGACGGCACGCACCGCCCGCGACGGCTCGGCGCGGGCCGCTGCCGGGACGACGGGACCGGCGGCGAACCGCGGCTCGCGGCCGCGGAGGTCGGGATACACGGTGAGCGTCACGCGGCGGTCCTCGGCCCGGGGCGTGGCGGGCAGGAGCGCGTGGACGTGCTCCACGAGCCGCTGCCGTTCGCGGGCCTCCACCGCGGCGGCATCGGCGGCGGGATCGCGGTCGCGGGCGGACCGCGCGGCCGCGGCGAAGTACGTCTCCGGCACCGCGATCGACACCAGGATCGTCTCCGGGCCGTCGGGCCGTGCCGCGACCAGCTGGTGGCCCGAGTCGGCGGCCGCGAGGGTCGCCGCCGGCGCGTCCGCCTCGCCCGTGTCGGGATCGCCGCCCACCTCGGCCGGTGCGTTGGCGGCGGCCGCCTTCTGACCGCGGGGCGGCCGCTCCGGCAGCGGCGCCGTCGGGAGCGGCGCGGGCACCTCCGCGCTCGGAAAGGTCACCGACACGTCGACGGTCGCGGCCTTCACGAACCCGATGGCCTGCCGCACCTTGGCGGCCAGATGCTTTTCGTGGGCCACGCGACGCGCCAGGTCGCGGTCGACCTCGGCGTCGGTCTCGTCGGCCGGAATCGCCAGCGGGCCGGCGTGGACGCGGCCGCTCCGCAGGGCGGTGACGGCGACCCGGTCGGCGTCGAGTCCGGCGATCGAGGCCGCCACGAGCACCCGGATCGCCTGCACCCGCGTCGGCTCGAGTTCCACGTCGGGGAGCGTGCGGACGTTGACGCTCGCCGTGCGGACGGGGCTGGACGCGAGGCCGCCGTCGAGGCCGCCCCGGTCGGCGACGTCGTAGAGCACGGCCGCCCGCTCGATGCCGGGCATCGAGCAGATGACGTGGGCGAGCTCCTCCTGCACCGCCACGCGCATGTGCTCCTGCTGCGCGGCGCGGCTCTGCCAGGG
>JBJTIV010000315.1:0-12922 GCA_046095145.1 Planctomycetaceae bacterium | reverse complement strand
GACCGGACGGATGGGACCGCGGGGTCCACCGGCCGGGACACGGGGATTTCGTGCGGCGATGGCCTGGCTGCGGCGACTGCGAACGGCGGCGACGGGGTGGCTCGACATCGGCCTCGACCTGCTCGTGCCACCGCACTGCGCGGTCTGCGGCGACGCCCCGGGCGAGTTCGTCGGCGGCGCTCGTGCCGCGGAGCATCCGCCGGGCCCAGTGCATCGGGACCGGCACGACCACGTCGACCGCCCAGCCGGCCAGCGCGTCGCGATGCCGGGCGGCGAGGAGCGCGGCGAGCGCCGCCGCCACGCGGTCGCCGGCAGGCCGCTTGGCCCGCAGCACCGCGCCGCGCAGCTCATCGGCGTAAGGACCCAGCACCACGATCCCGCCCCATGCGGGCCGGCGCCGCCGGCAGGCCGCGCACCCGGCGGCCGGACCGGGCCGGCCACACGCGGTGCAGCGCTCGCCGTCGCGACACAGCGTCGAACGGCACGCCGCGCAGACGGCGGCCCGCTCCGCCGCCGCGGCCCCGAGGTCGACGCCGCAGACCGCGCAGTGCGGTGGCACGAGCAGGTCGAGGCCGATGTCGAGCCACCCCGTCGCCGCCGTTCGCAGTCGCCGCAGCCGTGGGGCGGCCGTGCCGCCGCCTTCTCCGCCGCACGCGGGCGACCACCATGCAGAATCGCCTGCCGACGCCCGAGCGGCGCGGCAACGTGCACGGCGCCTTCCGGCCGCGGGGCCCGCTGGCCGGACTGCGGGTCCTCCTGGTCGACGACGTGACCACCACGGGATCGACGCTGGAGGCCTGCAGCGAGGCCGCCATCACCGCGGGAGCCGCGGCGGTGTACGCTGCTGCCGTGGCGCGGGCCGACGCCGACGTGTCGGGCGATGCCTGACCGATGGCACCCGCATCCCGGCACGACCTGGCAGGTTCACGATTGGCCCGCATGCACGCTCCGGGGCGTCTTCGCATCGGCACGCGCGCCAGCACGCTGGCGCTGGCGCAGGCCCGCCAGGTCGCAGACCGGCTGCGGTCCCTCGGCCTGGCGGTCGAGATCGAGACGATCACCACCCGCGGCGACCTCGAGCAGCGCGACCCGGTGGCGACGCTCGGCGGCGACGGCGTGTTCGTGCGCGAGATCGAGCGGGCGTTGCTCGAAGGCCGGATCGACGTGGCGGTGCACAGCCTCAAGGATCTCCCCACCGCCGATACGCCCGGCCTCGCCGTGGCCTGCGTGCCCGAGCGGGCCTCCCCCTTCGACGTGCTCGTGGGCCGGACCGCGGCGACGCTCGACGCCCTGCCGGCCGGCGCGGTGGTCGGCACGTCGAGCGTCCGCCGCGTGGTGCAGGTGCGGGCGCTGCGGCCCGACGTCGTCGCGCGGCCGATCCGCGGCAACGTCGACACGCGGCTGCGGCGGCTCGACGCCGGGGACTACGACGCGCTCGTGCTGGCCGGCGCGGGCCTCGACCGGCTGGGGCTGGGCGGCCGGGTCACGGAGGTGCTGCGGCCCGCCGCCTTCTGGCCGGCGGTGTCGCAGGGAGCCCTCGGGCTCCAGGTGCGTGAGGACGACCAGGCGGCGGGATCCGCGCTGGCAGCCCTCGATCATGCACCGTCCCACGCGGCGGTGCGCGCGGAGCGAGCGTGCCTCGCCGCGCTCGCCGGAGGCTGCCTGGCGCCGATCGGCGCCTGGGCACGGATCGATTCCGGCCGACTGCTCCTGGGTGCCTGCGTGCTCGAGGAGACCGAGGGTGTGGTGCGGCGAATCGTGTCCGAGGGAGGGACCACCGTCGCCGACGGGAACGAAGTGTCGCTTCGGGCGGCGGCCGCAGCGCTCGGCACGCGGCTCGCGGCAGACCTGCGGGAGCGCGGGGCGGACGCCATGCTGGAACGCATGCGCAGCAGCCCTGGGCCCGGGCCGCGATGAAAGTCGGCCGCGAGGAGTCGGCGAAACGACGCCATCCTTCCGCTCGGTTGTGTCAATTTTTTTGAAGCGGTACTATTTTCTTCGTCAGTGGACCCGGACACGACGTCCGCGGTCATTCCTGCGTCACGGTGCCAGGGCACCGCAGTGGAGGCATCATGGCGGTCAAGGTTGTCATCGCGGACGATCACGAGGTGGTGCGTCGGGGGCTGGCCAGCCTGCTCGCGGGGTCGGAGGTCAAGATCGTGGGCGAGGCCACCAACGGCGACGAGGCCGTGAAGCTCACGAAGAAGCACAAGCCCGACGTCGTCCTGCTCGACATCCGCATGGCGGGGAAGGACGGGCTCGCGGCCCTCGAGAAGATCCGCAAGGACATGCCCGGCGTCCGCTGCGTGATGCTCTCCACCTTCGACAATCCCACCTACGTGGCCCGGGCGGTGGCCGCCGGCGCCCACGACTACATGCTCAAGGGCTGCACGCGGGCCGAGCTCATCAACTCGATCACCGGGGCCGCGGCCGGCCTGTTGCCGGTGCGGGCCGGCGAGATGCGGCGGGTGGCCACCACCATGGCCAACCGCGTGGGCCCGCCGGACCCGGACATCCCGCTGACCCAGCGGGAGACGCAGGTGCTCCGCCACATGGCCCTGGGGCTCTCCAACAAGGAGATCGCCCAGTCGCTGACGATCAGCGTGGAGACGGTGAAGGAGCACGTGCAGAACATCCTGCGGAAGATCGCGGTGAGCGACCGCACGCAGGCCGCCGTCTGGGCCGTCCGCCGCGGCCTGGTGTGAGTGTCCGAGGTCGCGGCGCGTCGAGAGGCGTGGCGTCGCGCCCGGCGGGCGAGAACCTCCGTCGCTGTGGATCCAGGGCCGCACGCCATGCGGCGTGGCACGTCCAAGGGAGCCATGGCTCCAAGGCTCCTGCGGCTTTCGCCCGCCGGGCTCGCGCGGCGGCGGCCGGAACGTGGCTCACCGCGCCCGCGGGTGGGCCTTGTCGAAGGCGTCGAGGAGGCGGGTCGTCGTCACGTGGGTGTAGATCTGCGTGGTGACGAGGCTCTTGTGGCCGAGCAGCTCCTGCACGCTGCGGATGTCGGCGCCCGCGTCGAGGAGGTGGGTGGCGAAGCTATGGCGGAGCGTGTGCGGGCTCGCTCGGCCGGCGAGGCCCGCCGTCTGCAGGTGGTTTTCCAGCATGCGCGCCACGCCCCTGACCGACAGCCGGCCGCCGAGCTTGTTGGTGAACAGCGGGCGGGGCCCGCGGCCGGCCGGCGGCCGGGGCCGCGCGGCCAGCCACGCCCGCAGCGCGTCGCGGGCCTGGGCGCCCACGATGCCCAGCCGCTCGCGGCGGCCCTTGCCGCGGACGCGGACCGTCGCGTTGGCCAGGTCGAGGTCGCCGTCGTCGAGGTTCACGAGCTCCTGCACGCGGAGGCCGGCCGAGTACATGAGCTCCAGGATCGCGCGGTCCCGCTGTCCCCCCGCCGCGGCGACCCGGGGGCGGCGAGCAGGCGTGCGATCTCGTCGCCGGTGAGAAACTTCGGCAGCCTGCGGCCGCGCTTGGGGCCGCGCAGGGGCTTGGCGGGATTGGCGCGGATCCAGCCCTCGCGCTGCCCGAACGCGAAGAAGCTGCGCATGCTCGCCAGCTTGCGGGCCACCGTCGAGGCGGCGTAGCCGGCGGCGTGGAGGCCCGACGCGAACCGCCGCAGGATGGCGCTCGTGGCGTCGGCGGGCCCGCGGCAGCCCGCGGAGCCGAGGAATTCCTCGAGCTGCAGGAGGTCTTCGCGATACGCCTTGCGGGTCAGCGGCGAAGCGCCGCGCTCGCCGGCAAGATGGGCGAGAAAGCGGTCGATCGCGGCCGGGAAGTCACCGCCCGCCCGCGGGGACGCCGCGCCCATGGCGCGCGATCAGCCCTGGGCGGGCCGGTCGGCCCGGGGCAGGAACCGCAGCCGCTTCGGCCGCGGTGCGCTCTGCCGCACCTTCTGCGCGAGCACCGCGGCGTCGTACCACGAGAAATTCAGCTCGGGGTTGGCCGCGTGGCGGCCCAGGGTCCGGATGGCCGCGTCTCGGCTGTCGTCGTCGAACAGGAAGACGTAGCGCTCCTCGCCCTTGACGAGCGCGATCACGTTGACGTCGCGAGAGGTCATGAGGAGCCCCGGAGCCGGGTACGCGGCGCACACGATCGGCCGCCGGACAGGTATCGGCAGGCCTCCCGGCCGAGCCGCAGCCTTCCGGCATGCACCCCCCGAGTCTCCGCGATCGGGCCCACCGCCCGCCGTCGGCCCGGCTGCGCCTGACTCTGGGCAAACTGTGACGCCTCGGGCCTACCGCAGATCGGCAAACCCTGTCAGGCCGACCGGTTCGCGGCACCAGAAAGGCTCGCCGTGCGCGGCACCGATGACCGCGCCCCACCAGGCGTCGGCGGCGGCCACGCGTTCGAGGACCGCGGGCCGCGGCGCGTCGGCGGGAAACTGGCTGGCGTAGCAGGCCAGGCTGCGGTGCTTCGTCTCGCGGTGGGCGGAGATGTCGACCACGAATGCGGGCCGGCTCACGGTGCGCAGATGGACGCAGGCATAGTGGAAGATCCGCTCCGGGTGCCAGGGGTCCCCCGGAAGGTCGCACTTGGTGAGCTTCGCCCAGAATCGCGCGGCCTCGGCCAGGCGGGTGGCGGCGACGTGATCAGGATGCGCGTCGATCCAGTGGGGCGCGAACAGCCAGCGGGGCCGGGTGCGGCGAATCACGCCGGCCAGGGCCGCCCGGGCCGCGAGCGTGGCCCGAAGTCGGCGGTTCGGCAGCCCGAGGTTCTCGCGCCACGGGATGCCGAGCGCCGCGGTCGCCGCCGCCGTCTCGCGGGCCCTCGTCTCCACCGAGCCGCGGGGCGTGGGCTCGCCGTCGGTGAGGTCGAGCACGCCGACGCGCATGCCCCGGGCGAGCATCAGCGCGATCGTGCCACCCATTCCCAGCTCACCGTCGTCGGGATGCGGCGCGATGACGAGGGTGTCGAGCATGGCGTGTGCGCGGCTTCCGATCGGTCGCGGCGATGTGCCGCCGGCCGCTCGTCCCAGCATACTCTGGCCTGCCGGCCTTTCGCCCCGATCGACGGGTCCCCATGCCTGCGTCGCCCAGCCCCGAGGACGAGTTCGCCGCCGCCGTACACGGTGGTAGACTCGCGCCCGCGGCGGCGCCCTCGGCTGGCACGTTCGCTCGAAACCAGGTGGAGCAACGGCGATGGCAGACGACGATCAGGATCGTGGGGCGGCACCGGATCCCTGGGATGAGATCGTGGCCGACGGCCTGGGTGATTTCGGCGACGACACGCTGAATTTCGAGGAGGCCGCGGGCGAGGCGGTGACGCCGGTCGAGCCGCCGCCGAGTGGCGACGAGGCCGAGCCCGATGTCGCCGCCGCCGCGGCCGAGGCGGTGCGCGGCGACGCCGAGGAGACCGGTATCGAGGACTGGCTGTCGGGCGACGACATGGAGACCGTTCCCGGCTCCCCCGTGCTGTCGGTGTTCGCTCCCGAGGAGATCGCCGGAGGCCTCTCCGGTATCGACATTGGCACGGGTACGTCGGGCATCGCGGAGGACGTCGAGCCGGGCCCGGTGCAGGATGACGACACGTTCAGCGTCGCGCCGGCCGCCGCGGCGGTTCCGGCCGCCGTCGCGCTCGCCAGTCCGCAGGCCCGAAAGCCGGCCGTGAAGTCGCGGGGCATCGGCCGGCTGCTGGGCATCATGGTGGGCGGCCTGCTGGCGATTCCCGTCGCGTTGGCCGTCCTGCTCTTCGGCCTCGGCCAGGATCCCCTCGGACTGGCCGGCCTGGTGCCGTCGTCTCTGCTGCCAGCCACGCTCCGGCCTCCGAGCCCACCGGCTGCCGTGGTCATCGCTGCCGCCCCGGCGGAGCCGGTGGCGGTCGAGGCGGTTCCGCCACCTGCCGAGCCCGCCATGTCCGAGCCCACGGAGCCGGAGGCCGACCAGGCAGCGACTCTCGTCCCCGACGCTGAGCCCTCCGCGCCTCCAGCCGTCGCCGACGACGTGGCGACGATCGGGACCGCGCCGGAGCCGGAGGTTCCCGCCGGTCCGGCGGCCGTCGTCGATGCCGCGGTCGTCGAGTCGCAGCCTGCGAGCATGCCAGAGCCTGATCCGTCCGTGCCTGAACCGTCTCCGGATGCGGTGGCGCTCGCTGCACGGAAGCTCGACGCGCTCGCTGCGGAGCCTTCGCCCGTTCCGGCTCCGGCCGCGGCACCGGAGCCTCTCGACATGGCGGCCCTCGATGCGGCGGTGGCCGAGGCCGCGGCGCTCGGCGAGGCGCTCGGCGCGGTCGACGATCGGGGGAATCGGGCCTACACGCTGCTGCGCACGAGGTGGTACCGGTCACTGGCCCGCGGGGCCGAGGAACTCGTGGCCCTCGACCACGCCGCCGTGGCCGCCGGTCACCCGCTCGACGCGCCACCCGAGAGCGTGGCGCACCTCCACGGCACCATCGGCGGCCGCGAGCCGCTCACGGCCGAACTCGCGGCCCTCGCTCCCGACTGGCTGGCGTACGCGAAGCGCGGCAGCGACGGCGTGGTGCTGCCGGTGACGTTCGACTCGGCTCGCAGGGTGGGGCCGTATTGGACCGCGCGGGCCACGCTCACCGACGCCGCGGGCCGGCCGCGAACCGTCACCCTGATCTCGCGGACCGAGCCGGCGGCCGTCTCGGGCGAGCGGCTCGTGGTGACCGGCGTGGCGCTCGACGACGCGGTGGTCTGGGCGGCCGACGTCCGTCCAGCCGCCGCGGCTGGCGACGCGGCCGCGGGCTTTTGACGGGCACGCCGCAGGACGTGGCCGTGCAGGGTGCGGCTGACACCGCGAAGGCCGTCCGCGAGGGCGTGCTCCATGCCGTCGACGTGCTCGCCGCCACGCAGCGGCGACACGAGACCGTCCACGGCCTGCTCAACGCGCTCGTGCAGCCGAGGTTCGCAGCGGCTCGGGACGAGGCCGCGGCACTCGCGGACCCCGTGCTGTCCGCCTCCGGACGACCGCTGGCCGGCGTGCCGGTGAGCGTGAAGGAGTGCTTTCCCGTCCGGGGGCTGGAAACCACGCTGGGCATCCTCGCCCGGCGCGGGCAGCGAGACACGGCCGACGCGGCGCTCGTCACGCGGCTCACGTCCCTGGGCGCCCTGGTGGTGGGCAAGGCCAACGTGCCCCAGGCCATGGCGCTCCACGAGACCGACAACCCGGTGTGGGGCCGCACGAACCATCCCCGTGATCCCGCCCGCGGCCCGGGGGGCTCGAGCGGCGGCGATGCGGCGCTCGTGGCGGCGGGCGTCGTGCCGCTGGCGCTCGGCAACGACCTGGCGGGCAGCCTGCGGCAGCCTGCGCACGCGTGCGGCATCGCGGCGCTGATGCCCCGGTCTGCCGTGCTCGGCGAGGGCGGCGCCGTGGATACGCTGCCACACCTCGCGGCGATGCGTCCCCGGGCCGGCTTTCTCGCCGCTCGCGTGGCCGATCTGCAGTTCGCGCTGCATGCGGTCGTGGGGGCCGCGTTTCCGGCCGCCGGCGCCGGATCGACGGCCGGCATGCGGATCGGCTGGTGGCACGACGCGGGGCCCATCCCGGCGTCGGCCGCCGACATCCGCGCCGTCGACGCGGCGGTCCAGTCGCTCGCGCAGTCTGGCGCGGAGACGATGCGGCTCGACGGCGGCATCGCCACGGAGGCGGCGTGGCTGCACCTGGCGATCCTGGCCGCCGACGGGGGCGGCGACCTCCGCACGCTCTTCGGCGGAGAGCGGCCGATGGCGGGCGTGGCGCGGCTCCTGCGGCTGGCCGGGCTGCCACGCGGCCTGCGGCCGCTCCTCGCCGCAGTCGCCCGGCTCGCCGGGCGGCGGATCGAGGCGACCGCGCTCGCCCGCACCGGCCCCCGCGACGCCGCCGGATTCACCCGGCTGCTCGAGGCCCGCGCCGCGCTCGAGCGGCGCTTCGCGGCGCTCGTCGCGGGACTCGACGCCGTCGTCTGTCCCGTGTCGGCGCTGCCGGCCCTGCGGCACGGCACGGCCGCCCGGCTCGTCGTCGCCGCGGCCCCGTGCCTGCTCGCGAACCTGCTCGATCGTGCCGCGGGCGCCGTGCCGGTCACCGAGGTGCGGCCCGGGGAGGAGGCGACCCGGCCGCGCTCCCGCGATCCCGTGCTCCGCGCGGCCGCGGAGTGCGATCGCGGCAGCGCGGGGCTCCCGATCGGCGTGCAGGTCGTGGCCTGTCCGGGCCGCGACGAGGACACGGTCCTCGACGTGATGGCCGCCGTGGAGGCGGCCCGTCAGCCGCCCAGCCGGGCGACGATCGCCCGCGGCATCTGAGCGACCGGCAGCACCTCGCAGGCCGCACCCGCGTCGATGCCCGCCTTGGGCATGCTCCACACCACGCTCGTGGCCTGGTCCTGCGCGATCGTGTGCCAGCCGCGGATGCGGAGCTTCAGCAGCCCGCGGGCCCCGTCCTTGCCCATGCCGGTGAGCAGCACGGCCACGCCCGACTGCGGCCAGTGTTCGGCCACGCTCTCGAAGAACACGTCGACGCTCGGCCGGAAGAAGACATCGCGGGGCTCGCTGCGATACTCGAGCACCCGCGACTTGCCCAGCAACAGGTGGTCGTTGGTGCCCGCGAGCAGCACGTCACCCCCGCGCGGCTCCTGCCCGTGGGCGGCGACGCGGACGGCCCGCCCCGTGCGGTCGCCGAGCCACTTCGCCAGTCCCTGGGAGAAGGCCACGTCGACGTGCTGCACGACGAGCGTGGCCACGTTCCAGTCGTGCGGGAGGGACACGAGCAGGTCGGAGAGCGCCTTCGGGCCCCCGGTCGACGCGCCGATGGCCAGCAGTCGCGGCGGCGCGTCGACCGCCGGCCTGGCCGCACGCCGCGGTTCCACCGTCGCGCCCACGATCTTGGCGATCGTGCCGATCTTCTCCGCGAGCGCCCCGGCGCCGCTGACCTCGCCCGCGGCGCCGAGGATCGGCGTGTCGACGGCGTCGAGGGCGCCGTGGCCCATCGCCTCGTAGACCAGCGAGATGTTGCCGCTCACCGTGGCGGTGACGACGAGGATCGCGCACGGGGCCGCGGCCATGATCTGCTGCGTCGCCTGCACGCCGTCCATGTGTGGCATGACGAGATCCATGAGGATCAGGTCGGGACGATCCCGCTTGGCCATCGCGACCGCTTCGACGCCGTCGCCGGCCGTCCAGGCCACCTCGTGCTCCGGCAGGCTGTCGACGACCCGCCGCAGCGCCTCGCAGGCCGCCCGCACGTCGTTGACGATCCCGATCCGCATCAGGGCCCCGCTCACATCGCCGCGCCGATCAGATCGGTGATCGTATCGATGAAGGTGGCGTCGTGGAAACTGCTCTTCGTCAGATAGCGGTTCGCACCGGCGTCGAGGCCCCGGAGGCGGTCCTCCTCGCGGTCCTTGTAGGACACGATCACCACCGGCACGTCCTTGCGGGCCGGATCGGCCTTGATCAGCGAGACCAGGCCGATGCCGTCCATGCGCGGCATGTCGACGTCGGTGACCACGAGATCGTAGTGCGCCGAACGGATGGCGTTCCAGCCGTCCATGCCGTCGACGGCGACGTCGACCGCGTAGCCCCGGGCCGAGAGCAGCTGCCGCTCCAGTTCGCGGACCGTGATCGAGTCGTCGACCACGAGGATCCGCTTCCGCTGCCGGGCCTGCTCGGCCAGCTTCTCGAACTCCACCCGCGACAGCCGCCGGCCCATGAGCACGTTGTCGATCGAGCGGACGAGATCCTCCACGTCGACGATGAGCACCGGATGGCCGTTCTCCAGGAGCGAGGCCGAGTTGATGTTGGCCACCTTGCCGAGCCGGGGATCGAGCGGGCGGACCTCGAGGTCGCGCTCGCCGAGGAAGGCGTCGACCACCATCCCGAACTGCTGCCCCCGGTCGCTCACCACGACCACCGGCATCGGGTCGGCGGGCCGCCCCGCCGGCAGGTCGAGGATCTGGGAGGCGATCACCAGTCCGATCGGCTGGCCGTCGCGATCGACGTACTGCCGGCCCTCGATCGTGCGGATGTCGGCATGGGAGCAGAAGATGATCTGGTCGATGCGGGTGAGCGGGAAGGCGTAGGGCTCGCCGCCGATGTCCACGAGCAGGGCGCGGATCACCGACATGGTGATCGGCAGCTGCAGCGTGAACACCGTCTGGCGGCCCGGCTGCGTGGCCACGCGGACGCTCCCGCCCACGGCCTTCACCATGCTCTGAACCACGTCGAGTCCCACGCCGCGCCCCGAGATCTCCGTCACGCCGTCCTTCGTGGTGAATCCCGGCAAGAACAGGAATTCGAGCAGCTCCAGGTCGGTGAGGTGCTCGGCCACGGCGGGGGCCACGAGGCCGCGCGCCACCGCCCGCGCCCGCAGCCGTTCCGCGTCGACGCCGCGGCCGTCGTCGGTGAGCGTGATGTGGAGCATGCCGGCCCGATGCCGGGCCTCGAGGCGGATCGCGCCCGTCGGATCCTTGCCGGCCGCCTCCCGCTCGCCCGGCGGCTCGATGCCGTGGTCGACCGCGTTGCGGATCAGGTGCGAGAGCGGGGCCTCCAGCTTGTCGAGGATGTCGCGATCGACGCCGGTCTGCTCGCCGCGGACGTCGAACCTGACCTGCCGGCCAAGCGAGCGGGCCAGGTCGCGGACGAGTCGGGGGAATCCGCGGATGCCGTCGGCGAGCGGCCGCATCCGGCTCACGATCACCTCGTGGTGCAGCCGGTTCGACAGATCCTCGTTGCGGCGGGCGAAACCCTCGAAGTCGTCGACCAGGTCGGCGAGTCGGGCCAGGCAGGCGTCGGCACGCTCGCGGCTGCCGGCCAGCAGGGCCACGAGCGGCGCCGGCACGTCGACCTCCACCGCCTTGAATCGCTCCTCGAGCGCCGCGAGCCGCTCGGCGAGGTCCACCTCGGAGCTCCTCAGCTGCACGAGCGCGTCCACGAAGGGTCGCAGTTGCCGGGCCTCGACCAGGGACTCGCCGGCGAGGCCGACGAGCCGCGTCAGGCTCTCGGCCGACACGCGGACCACGCGGTCGGCCGTGTCGAGCGGCTTGGCCTGGGGCTTTGCCGGCTCCGGCTCGGGACCGGCGGGCACGACGGGGGCGGTGTCCCCGGCCCCGGGGCGCGGCTCGGACGGAATCGTGGGTGGTGCCGCTGCGACGGCTGGGGCGGCCGCCGGTGGCGGGGCATCGCCCGGCGCGGCCAGGAGCGCCGACAGGTCCGCGACGAGGGCGTCGGCCCGGGACGGCCACTGGCTGGCGGGTGCGAGGGCGTCGTCGGCCCGGGCGATCGAGCCCAGGAAGTCGATCGCGGCGAGCAGGCGGTCGGCATGGTCGGGCCGCACGCGGAAGCCCCCCTTGCCGGCCGCGACGACACGTCCTCCAGCGCGTGCGCCACCCGCACCGCGGGCTCGAGGTTCACGATCCGGGCCGCGCCCTTGAGCGAGTGTGCGGCCCGCATCAGCGACTCGATCGTCGCGGGCGACCGTTCCAATTCCTCGATGGCCAGCACGCCGGCCGAGAGCACGGCCGTCTGGCTCTCCGCCTCGAGGCGGAAGAGTTCGAGCATGGAGAAGCCGCTCAGGTCGTCGGCCATGGTCGCCTCCCCGCCGCGCCGGCGTGTCCCGTCCGCGGTTCGCTCATGCGGTCACCATCCCGCGCAGCCCCTCGAACAGCCGCTGCTCGTCGAGCAGGCCGACCGTGCGGTCCTGCCAGTCGAAGAGCGCCGCGGAGCAGCGGGCCTGGGCGTGGCTCACCGTCGACGGCACCGGCCGGACGGCGGTTCGCGCGAGCCGGTGCACGCCGGCCACCTCGTCGGCGCCCAGCACCCAGCGCTCCGCCCCGCGGTCGCCGCCGCCCTCGACGACGAGCATCCGGGCCGCCGCCGCGTCGCCCGCCACCGGGGTGCCGGGGCCGCCGGCCAGCCCGAGCAGGCCGTGGAGCGACATACAGAGCTGCAGTTGACCCCGGATGTTGACGATGCCCGCGAGCCCGCCGGCCGTGCGGTGCGGAATCCGGTGGAGCGGTCGCACGGTCGTCACCTCGACGAGCACCTGCGCGGGTAGGGCGAACCACTCCTTCTCGAGCCGAAACACGAGCACGCTCGTCGTCCCCGCCTCGACCGCGGCGGTCGGCTCCTCGAGGATCGCCCGCCAGTCCTCCAGGTAGCCCTCCGGCGCCCCGCGGTCGAAGAAGGTGCGGGCAGCCTCGGCGAGCACCGGGCAGTTGCGGCAATGGATGAAGGTCTCGAGCTCCGGGCAGCTCCGGTCGCCGGCCACGCCGACGATCCGCCAGCACTCCGGCATGGGAGCCTCGACGTGCGGCGTTGGGCCGCGGTGACGGTCGATCACGGCGCCTCCTTCCTGGCCAGCGCGCGGGCGGCTGACTGGCGATAGGTCTCGGCCATGCGATCGTCGCCTCGCTGGGCCGCGATGAGCGCGAGCGCCAGGAGCGCCTCGTCGTGGGTCGCGTCGAGGTACAGCGTCTTGTGGAGGCAGCCCTCGGCCCGGTCGAGGTCGCCGGCCGACTGGTGGATCATGCCCATCAGGAAGAACAGCTCCGGCGACGGAGCCCGCTCGCCGTGGGCCCGCTCGCAGACGGCCAGCGCCTCGACGAGCCGCCCGGCGTTGGCCAGCGTGCCGGCCTCGTGCAGCACGTCGTCCAGCGGCTTCGGTGGGGTCAGCGGTTCCGGCGGCCGCGCGACTCCGGCCCGGGCCGGAGCCGGAGCGGCCCGCCCCTTTCCGTCGTCGCGCCGCCCCGCCGGCATCCAGCCGCCCCGCATGATGGGCGGCACGGCGGCTCCCAGCACTAGCACCCCGTCGGCCGCGAGCAGCGCGTCGAACGTGCGTTCCATGCGGGCCCGGGCGTCGGCGTCGAGGTAGATGAGCAGGTTGCGGCAGAAGATCACGTCGTAGGGGCCCCGGCCCGCGCGGAAGGCGTCGTCGAGGACGTTCGCCCAGGCGAAGGCCACGAGCCCGCGGATCCGGTCGTCGATCGCCATCGCACCGTC
>JBJTIV010000314.1:0-3357 GCA_046095145.1 Planctomycetaceae bacterium | reverse complement strand
GCCCCCGGAGCCCGAGAGCACCGTCGCCACCGTGGCGCTCAAGCCGCTGCCCACCTCCACGCCGTTGGAGGTGCCGCCGAGCACCAGGCCCGCCCCGGTGAGCGTGTAGCCCGTGGAGGTGAACTGGAGGCCGCCGTTGGCGGCCACGCCGGAGTCCAGGGTCACCGTGCCGCCGGTGCCGCTGAAGATCGCCTTCGCACCGGGCACCCAACTCCGCACGGTCGTGCCGTCGAACCAGGTGGTGCCCGTGGTCGTCCACGTGCCGCCGCCACCCGGGTTCACGCCGTCGCCGTACCACGTGAGCGTGGCCGGGTTGGGGTCGAGCGTGTTGAAGGACGTCTGCATCACGAAGCCGCTCACGGTGCCGTCCGCGAAGCCCGCCGTCACCGGGACCATCGTCACGGTCGGAGTGAGTGATGTGCCTTGCTTCTGGTTGAAGTTGGTGAGCGTGTAATACAGGCTGCCGCCGTGCTCGAGGTCGGTGCCGAGGCCGTCGCCGTAGACGTACGTCGAGTAGGTTGCGCCACCGATCGACGCCTGCTGGTTGGACGACGTGAAAAACCCGCCCTGGAACGTGTCGCCCGCGGCGACAGCGACTGGGGTTGCCGACCCGCCCACGAACAGCCGCACCACGTTGGCCGATCCCAGTGGCGAGGCGAACGGCGTGGCGGCGGAGAGCCGCAGGACGTCGTTGCCGCTTGCAGTGGGAGTCGCCCACTCGGGGGCCGCGCCGGCCAGGTTCAGGTCGAACGTGAAACTCAGCGCCGTGGTGGGCGTGAGCGTGCCGACGGTGAGGATGCCGTCGGCACCGTTGGTGCCGTCGGGGCTCACGATCCCGCTGCCGGTCACCGCCGCGACGGCTCCGTAGCCGTCGACCTTGCCCCCCTCGAGCACCACGGCCGTCTGCGTGTAGTCGCCGTTGAACCGGGCCACGGCGAACGGCCCCGGGCTCACCGTGCCGGCGAACGTGTTGCCGCCCGCGCTCGTGAACTTGGCCCGCGACTGGGCGAGGCCCGAGGTGGTGTCGCTGGCGAGGACCTTGAGCACGGCTCCGGCCGGGCCGGTGAGCGGGCCGGAGAACGTGAATTGCTCCGTCGACGGGTTGGCCGGATTGGGCGTGGTGCGATTCCTGATCAGCACCGTGCCCGTGCCGCTCACGTCGAGCCGGTTGGCGAGTTCCACGTCGTCGCCGGGACCCTGCCCGATCAGGCCGCCCTGCAGGCTCACCGGCAGCGCCGCATTCGAGCCGAACTCAAAGATCTGGTTGGGGGCGTCGTTACTGGGACTCAGCAGCAGCCGTCCGGCGGCCTCGACCGTCACCTCCGTGGTGGCGATCGGTATGGCGGTGCGGTCGACGCCGAGGCCGCCTCGCCTCACGATCGTCCTGCCGACGTAGTCCTTGACCGCAAAGTCCTCGTTGAGGGACTGCTGCGAGGTATTGAGCCGCTGCACGCCGGTGCCGACGGAGTCGATCACGAGGTCGCCTGTGCCGGAGAGGGTGCCGTCGAGCCGGGCGTCGGAACTGCCGGTGATGCTCACGGTGAGCGTGGGCCCCAGCCGCACCGTGCCGAGGCCCTGGAGCCCGCCGACGGTGTCGGGGAAGCCGTTGAAGTCGGCCGCGGTGAAGCGCGAGACGGCCAGCCGCGACGCGTCGGGAATCACGTTGGCCGCCGCCGCCTGGAGCGTGCCGGCGACCACGCTCGTGAAGCCCGTGTAGTCGTGCCCCGTGCCGGCCAGGCGCAGCGTGCCGGCGTTGAGCGCGACCGACGTGCCGCCGTTGACCGTGAGGCCGGTGGTGCCCGTGAGCCGCGTGGCGATCGTGGCCGCGTTGCCGCCCGCCACGCTCACGCCGCCGGCGACGATCGACCCGGTGCCGGAGGCGAGCGTGTAGCCGCCCGTGGCGAACGTGATCGACAGCGGGCTCACGGTCGAGGCCACGGCGACCGTGCCGGATGTGCCGGCGAAGATGGCGGCCTTGCCGTCGGCCCACGGGCCCTGCGCCACCGGCGACTCCGTCGGCGACCACCGCGGCGTGACCGCGTTCCACGTTCCGCTGCCGCCGAGCGTCGTGCCGTTGGCGGTCCAATACAGCGACACGACCGGCGGCGTGACGACGGCGATGCCCGGCGAGCCGGTGTTGTCGCGGGGAGTCGCGCCGGTGGCCGTGACGGTGTAGGCGAAGTCGAGCGGGGCGGTGCTCACCGCGTTGGGGGCCGAGCCGATCGCGCCGGCCGAGTCGTAGGACCAGTAGAACGAACGACCCGTCGTGGCGGCCCCGAACGCCACCCGGCTCACCTCGCCGCCCGTGGCGTCGAAGATGATGACGGCGTCGCCGCCCGAACTCAGGCCCACCCCGCTGCCGGCGTACGTGCCGAGTTTCGGATTGCGGAGTCCGCCCGGCCCGAGATTCCACAGCGCCTGGAACTGCGGCACGGCCGTCGAGCCCGAGGAGGCCTCCATGAACACGACCGACTCGCCCGGGTCGATCACGCTCCAGGCCGGGCCGCCGGTGGTCGAGAACGGCACGAGGGCCACGGCGCTCGTGAAGACGAGCGAGTTGTCGTCCATTTTCCAGCCCGTGATGTCGACGGGCGCGTCGCCATAGTTGGTGAGTTCCCACCAGTCCATGTCGCCCAGGGTGAGCGCGTTGCTCATCGCCTCCGTGACGCGGATGATGCCGGCGGCCTGGACGGATCCCGCCCAGGCGCAGGCGGCCAGGAGGACGGCGCACGACGAGCGACGCAGACGCGAGAGCATGACTGGTCTCCGGAAGGGACGGGGAACGCGAACGAGGATGCGGTCAGGGGCGGACCGAGGCGGCCGTGGGGCGTGCGACGGGCCGAGCGAGCCGCACGACCCACAGGCAGGAGCGCAGACGCTCCGCCCCGCGGGCGTGGATCCCGAAGTCGTCGTCGTTGACGAGCGCCACGTGACGCTCGTCGAGCAGCGCCAGGCCCTCGAGCTTGAGCGGTGCGTCGGCCCCGAGGCCTGCGTCGGCGCGGAAGCGCGGCAGGAGCGGGCCGAGGTGGGCCACGAGCCGCTTGGCGCCCGGCACGACGGCGGCGGCCGCGAGATCGACGACGTGCTCGACGACCGGCGGGTCGCCGCCCCGGCCGCCGCCGGCGTCGCGGCGGGGCAGCGTGTCCGTCGCCCCGCCGGGCTCCGCCGCATAGAGCACCGCCGAGCCGTCGTCGCCCTGCTCGAGCACAAGGAGGGTGCCGGGGCCCGCGGGGGTCATGGCGCAGAGCTTCACGTCGGCGGGGGCGTTGCCGTGCGTCGCGTGCCGGGGCTGGCGTGGATCGCCGGCGCGGTAGAGGTGCTCGGCCACGGGCCGCCGCGTGGCCGCGTCGATCACCA
>JBJTIV010000313.1:0-2891 GCA_046095145.1 Planctomycetaceae bacterium | reverse complement strand
ACCCTATCCTCCGGCCGCACCCGGCGCACGCCTGGGAGAACCTCGTCGTCTGCAATCCCGGCGTGTGGCAAGAGGACGGCGTCTTCACGATGCTCTACCGGGCCGCCGGCGACGACGCCGACCACGTGATCCGGTTCGGCCTGGCCACCAGCCGCGATGGCTTCCACTTCGAGCGGGTGCAGGCCGACCCCATCCTGTCCCCCAGCGCCGACGGCCCCGACGCCGGCTGCATCGAGGATCCGCGGATCGTGAAGCTCGACGGCCACTACTACGTCACCTACGCGTACCGGGCCTATCGTCCGCAGCAGTATTGGAAGCGGCCGAACAACGCCGCCTACAGCCCCGACGACCCCTCGCTGCCGCCCCTCGTCGGCCACAACATGACCGCGTCGGGCCTGCTCCTCACCGACGACTTCCGTACCTACCGCCGGCTCGGCCGCATCACGCGGGCCGACGTCGACGATCGCGACGTGATCCTGTTTCCCCGGCGGATCGCCGGCCGCTACTGGATGCTCAACCGGCCGATGCAGTGGGTGGGCCCCGCCTACGGCACGGAGCATCCCGGCATCTGGATCGCCGACTCGTCGAGCCTGCTCGACTGGCCCGCCAGCACGCTCCTGGCCACGGCCGCCTTCCCCTGGGAGCGGAAGATCGGCGGATCCACGCCGCCCCTCGAGAGCCCGCACGGCTGGCTCACGCTTTACCACGGCGTCGACGACAAGGGCGTGTACCGCGTCGGGGCGCTGCTGCTCGACCTCGAGAACCCGCGCCGCGTGGCGGCGCGGCTGCCGGAGCCGATCCTCGAACCAGAGGCCGACCATGAATGGCAGGGCCTCTATCCCCACGGCGTCGTCTTCCCCACCGGCAACGTCGTGAAGGACGGCACGCTCTTCGTCTACTACGGTTGCGCCGACCAGACGATCGGCGTCGCCACCTGCCGGTTCGACGATCTCGTCGATCACGTCCGCCGTCATCCCGTGTCGTGAGGTTTCGCATGCCAGCCGTTCGGAGCGTTCGCATCGGGCGTCAGGCCCTGGACATCCTGCTCGTCGCCGCTGCGGCCGCGGCGAGCATGGAGGCCCGGGCCGGGGAGCCCGAGCGGATCACGCTCACCGTCGGGTCGCGGATGCTCAGCGAGGTGCCATGGAAGGGCTTCGGCGTGCAGTGGAGCCCGTATCCCTGGTTCGAGCTCACCGACGCCGACTGGCGGCGGGTCGAGGAGCGACTGGCCTTCATGAAGCCCCCGATCGCGCGGGTGATGACGCGGGCCTACAAGTACTGCGACGGGTTCGACCCTTCCGGCGCGCCCATCTATTCCTGGGACAACCCGCGCATGAAGCGGATGGAGCGGCTGCTCGACTTCTGCCAGCAGCACGGCGTCGAGGTGATCCTCGGCGAGTGGGACGATCCGAATTCGCCGGAGGACCGCCAGGATCCGGCGGCCGACAAGCTCCGCAAATACGGCATCGAGGAGATCGACTCGCGGTGGAGCGTGATCATCTGCGACATGCTCGAGCACTTCATCGACGACAAGCACTACACCTGCATCAAGTGGTTCAACCTGATCAACGAGCCCAACGGCAACTGGTCGGCCTGCGCCGACTTCGACCGCTGGAAGCACGGGATCCTGAATCTCCACGCCGAAATGGCGCGCCGCGGCCTGGACAAGAAGGTCGGCATCATCGGCCCCGACGCCAACGCCCAGAAGGACTACTGGTGGCTCGACCTCAACGTGCTGCAGCTCGGCCGGCAGACGGCGATGTACGACCTCCACGAATACGCCAAGAAGGAGGATGTCGAGTCGGGACATCTGGAGCGGCTGTTCACGCTCAAGCGCGACTTCGTGAACCGCTTCGACCCGGCCGGCCGCAGGAAGCCGTTCGTGATGGGCGAGATCGGCCTCGTGAGCGGACTGCAGAAGGACGGCCGCACGGTGCAGCCCAAGGGGGGCCGCGACAGCCAGCCCTACATCTACGACTTCGAGTACGGGGTGTGGATGGCCGATTACAACGCGCAGGTCGCCCGGGCGGGCATGGACGGCACCTGCGCGTGGAGCGTGGACGACGCCATGCACATCCAGAAAAATCCGAATTCCACCTGGCCCGCGCTCGACAACGTGGAGCTCAAGAAGTGGGGCTTCTGGAACAGCATGGCCGAGGAGATCGGCCACCCGGAGGACGCCGCCCTCCGCCCCTGGTACTACACGTGGGCCGTGATGTCGCGGGCCTACCCGCGCGGCTGCCGGATGCTGGAGATTCCCGGATGCCTGCCGCCGGGCCTGCGGCCCCTGGCGGCGGTCCACGAGCAGGGCGACGTCCGGCACTGGTCGCTCACGGTCGTCAACGATTCCGACCGCGAGCGGGTGGTCACGATCAAGGTGCCGGCCGTCACGTGGCAGGCGACGCTCCATCGCTACCACTACTTCCGGGACGACCGCCCCGTCGACGCCGCGGGCTTCCCGGTGCCGAAGGCGGTCGAGGCTGGCGTCGATCTGGCGGCCGGCGTGACCTTCACGCTGCCGGGACGCGGCGTGGTGGTCGCGACGACCATTCCGTTCGGGCGCGAGTAGCCGGCGCCGCGCGCTGGTAAAATCCGATCTGCGGCGGCGATGTGCACCGCGCGTGCACGGGTGTGGCGGGGATCGCGGACCGGGCGGTGAGAGGCGACGATGGCGGACCATGTCGGATGGCGCGTGGGGGCCCGGACTGCCGTCGTGCTCGCGATGGCCGGCCTCTGCGCGGATCCCGCGATGCGGTGCGCCTCGGCCGCCTCGATGATCGATCGCTCCGGCCGGTTCGCGATCCAGTGGTGGACCGCCGACGACGGCCTCCCGGAAGGGCCATTGCGGGGCATCGCCTTCGCTCCGGACGGATCGCTCTACTGCGCCGGCA
>JBJTIV010000312.1:0-4049 GCA_046095145.1 Planctomycetaceae bacterium | reverse complement strand
CATTGGCATGATCTTCCAGCGGCTTGGCAAGGCAGGCCGGCAGGCAGTCGCCGGGCAAGCTAAGCAAGAGCGCACCGCACTCCTCAAAGGCGTCACCAGCAAGCCTCAGCGACGCCGCGGGCGACGGCTGCCGCTCAATCGGCTCGTCGCCGATGATCATCATCTCGCAGCTCCATGGCTGCACCGCCAGGCCGTCGGCCGTGACGGCAGCTCTGATGTCGATGTCGCCAGTGCTGGCGGCTGCCGCGGCGAGCCGTGACTCAAGCTCGGCGATCCTGGCGTCGATGCCGCCGGCTGCGGCGGCAAGTGCTGATTCCTGCATAGGTGCCGCTGGAGTAGGAGCCGGAGCGGATCGGGTCTGAATTATTTCCTTCCCATTCGCTGATGCCGTGAGGTCGCCGAGATCAAGGCGGCGATCGCTGCACGCGAGATCGGTATCGAGTCGCCGGTCGGCCGGGCAGCGGATCGCCACGGCCGTCGCGAGCCGGCTCTCGCTCAATAACAGCGCGGCCGAGATAGACGGCGGCGCCGAGGATGTCGTCTATCTGCGACGCCTTGAGCGTGCGGAATCGTCGCACAAGCTCGCTGCGAGTGATGCCGTCAGCAGCTTCATCGACGGCGGCGAGCACCCTCTCGCTCAAGACGGCGGGGATGCCTCTGCGGCTGCCCTCCATGGCACGGTGCTCCTGGGAGTGGGAGTGGCTCTACCTTCATCCTGGGGAAACCGCCTTTTGCGTCAAGCGACAGAGCGGCCGACGGCAGGCCTTTGGATCACGTTTTCCGGGCCTTTGCGTGCCTCAAGATTCCGACATCGCCTGCATGGCTGGAGCGGCCTCAGCGGCCCTCCTGGGGGCCGTGGCGGCCGCCTTGGCCGAGGCGAGCTTGATGCCGGCCAGGGAGTCACGCCGCAGCGTCAGCGATCACCGACGAGCTGCCGGCCGAGGCCGCCGCGACGGCGACCGCCGGGCCTCGGCCTGACGCCGGGCGCGGCGACGGCGATTGCCGATCTCTTGAAGTCGGTTCCCCTTGGCGAAGGCCGTGCCTTTCAGAGCATCGACAGCGACGGTGAATGAGATCACCGGCGGTGCCGTGGAGTCTCTCCTCGCTTCGTTCGCCAGCGGCGTGACGGACCTCGCGCCCGAGCTCGTGGGCTGGTACGGCGCGCCGGGCATCGATCCGGCCGCGGCGACCACGCTGTTCCTCGTGGGCAAGGGCTTCAGCGTGCACGACACGAGCGTGATCGCCGGCGGCCTGCCCTGCCGGTTCACGCTCGTGAGCCGCGAGGTGCTCCGCGTGGAGGTGCCGCCGGGGGCCCGCGCGATCGTGCCGTCGGCCTGCGAGCCGCAGGCCGCGCTGCCGCGTCGGCCGCAGATCGCGCTCACGACGGCCACCGAGCCGCTGCCCGAGCCGGCCCGGCCCGCCACCGACGCTGCCGCCGTCGAGCATCCCTGCGGCCTCGCCGACTGCCACCGCCGCGAGATGGTGGATGTCCACCTGGCCACGCCCTACGGCGTGAGCGGCCACCTGCTCGTGCCGGTGGCGCGGTCGCCGACCCCGGCCGGCGCCGGCCCCGCGTTCGTCGACGCCTGCCGGATCGACCTCACGTTCACCGTCAGCAGGGCGACCGAGGCGCGGACCGAGGCGGCCCGCATCGACGAATACTTCGCATCGTCGTGCGACGCGATCCAGGTCGCCGCGCCGCCCACGTTCATCCCGCCGCCGAAAGTGGAACTGCGGCTGCTCGTCCGCGACGCGGCGACGGGCGCCACGGCCGCGGGCTTCTCGTATCCCGACCCGCCGTTCGACGCCCGGTCATCTCGCTACGTGATCGCGGGGGGCGACCTGCGGAATTTCGTGGGCGACACCTCGCGGCCCGCCACCGACAAGACGCTCCGCGGGGCCCTGAAGCCCTACCTCGACCACCTCCTCTCCGAGGGCCTGCTCGGCGAGGACGGCGAGTCGGCCGCCTTCACGATCTCGGCCGTGCTCGTGGCGGGCCAGCAGGTGGTGCCGGTGGCCGGCGCGCTCGACGTCCGCGCCACCCGCCGCGGCCGCACGCAGGCCGAGCCCCGGCCCGACGCGGCCGACGCCATCACGACGCCGTGAGCAGGCGCGGTGTTGCAGGCGGCATCCCGGGCCGCAGGTGCGGCAAGCCGAGTGACCAGACCGTAGAGGCGGTCGGAGACGGGGACAAGCATGCAAGCCCCGGGCGGAAGCCCGGGGACTCCGCGTTGCGGTGGAGACCGTCTTCCATGCTTGACGATGTCGCAGGGCATTCGGCACACGCGACCGATTCGCATGGAGGCCGGGAGCCGGCGCCGCCCGGAGTCCCCCAGCTGCCGCCGGGGGCTTGAACACGCGCTGTTTGCACCGTCGACACGTGACGCCTCGACGACTGCCGACCATGGCTGACCTCCGCCGGCTTGCGAGTTGACGTCGCAGCCCCAAGGGCCACCCTCACCCGTTGACCACGTTCCGCGGTGCGCCCGCGGCGAAGCCGCGGATGTTGTCGGCCGTCGCCTCGATGAGACGGCGGCGGGCGGCGCGGGTGGCCCAGGCCACGTGGGGCGTGATGATGCAGTTCCGCGCGTGCAGGAGCGGGTTCGCCGCCGGCGGCGGCTCGACCGCGAGCACGTCGAGCCCCGCGCCGGCGATCCGACCCCCGTCGAGCGCGGCGGCGAGCGCGGCCTCGTCGACGAGGCCGCCGCGGGCGGTGTTCACGAGGTAGGCCGTCGGCTTCATCAGGCCCAGCCGCCGTGCGTCGACCAGGCCGCGGGTCTCGGGCGTGAGCGGACAGTGCAGGCTCACCACGTCGCTCTCCCGAAAGAGGCGGTCGAGGTCGACGCGCTCCGGCTCTCCGCCAGCCGTGCGGCGATGCACGAGGATCCGCATTCCCAGGGCCCGCCCCACCGCCGCCACGCCGCGGCCGATCCGGCCATGACCCACAATGCCCAGCGTGAGCCCGGCGAGCTCCACCAGATCGCCGTCCCAGTAGCAGAAGTCGGGACAGGCCGACCAGCGGCCGGCGCGGACCGTGGCGTCGAGGTGGCCGACGCGGTTGGTGAGCTCGAGTACGAGCGCGAGGGTGGCCTGCACCACGCTCGACGTGCCGTACTCGGGCACGTTGCACACCGGGATCTGCCGCGCGCGGGCCGCGTCGAGGTCGACCACGTTGGTGCCCGTTGCGAGCACGCCGATCATCGCGAGCCGCGGCAACGCCGCGATCTCCGCCCGGCCCAGTTCCGTCTTGTTCGTGAGCACGACCTCGGCCGCGGCGGCGCGGGCCGCTACGTCGGCCGGGTCCGTGCGGTCGTGCACGGTGAGGTGTCCGCAGGCCGCCACGGGCGCCCACGACAGGTCGCCAGGATTCGTCGTGAAACCGTCGAGGATCACGATGTTCATGGCCGGGAGGATAGCAGACGCTCCCCCGCGACCGACCGCTCCGCCCTACAATCCGCCGTTCCGCGGAGCGCGCGATTCATGCCCCAACCCGACTCATCGACGGACGCTCCGCGGCCTGGGTCGTGGCATCGGCTGCCGCGGGCCGGACTGCAGGCGCTTCTCGACGCGCTCGCGGCCGCGGGACACCGCGTGGTCGGGCCGCAGGTGGCCGACGGCGCCGTGGTGCTTCGCGACCTCGCCGACGCCGCACGGCTGCCCCACGGCTGGCTCGACGAGCAGGACGGCGGCCTCTACCGGCTGCGTCACGACCCGGCCGCCGGCACGTTCGACCACGTGGTCGGACCCCACTCGCTCAAGAACTTCCTGTTTCCGCCCCGGGAGACGCTCGCCCGCTACGACCGCGTCGAGGGCTCGTGGCACGAGACCGCGGTCGCCGACGAGTCGCCGCCGCTGGCCGTGATCGGCGTGCGGGCCTGCGACCTGGCGGCGCTGGCCGTGCAGGACCGCGTGTTCATTCGCGACGACTACGTCGACGAGGCCTACGCCCGGCGGCGCACGCGGCTGTTCATCGTGGCCGTCAACTGCCGCCGTGCGGCCGCCACCTGCTTCTGCCACTCGATGGGCACCGGCCCGGCCGTCGCCGCCGG
>JBJTIV010000311.1:0-7064 GCA_046095145.1 Planctomycetaceae bacterium | reverse complement strand
GCTCGGCGCCCGCCGGCCGGCCCGCGGCGGCCGGCAGGGCCCGGAGCCGCGCGGCGGTGGACGGGCGCCGCAGCCCGGCGGCGATCTGCGCGGCGCGGGCGAGCGGGTTCGCGCCGGCGGCGAGCCGGGCGTCGAGTTGCAGGATCGCGGCCTGCGCGTCGCCGGCGCCGGCCGCGTCGATCATCTCCCAGGCCGTCCGCTCCTGCGGGGTGCCGGCGACGGCGTCGACCGCCTCGGGGGGGAGCGGCCTGGTGCGGTCCTCCGCCGGCGTGGCTGCCGCGAGCCGGGCGAGCACCTGGTCGGCCTGGCCGAGGTCGGCGCCGAGCCGTTCGAGCAGCCGCTGCGACGTGGCCGTCGCGAGCTGGATGCCGTGCCGGGACTGGCTCCAGCGTCGCAGCCACTGTGCGAGGTCGGTCTTCGCCGGAATCGAGGTCTCCACGAGCAGCCCGTGGGCGGCGACCGCCTTGGCCAGCCGCGTGGTCGCGGGAAACGTCTTCACCTCCAGGATCACCGCGCCGCGGCCGGCGCGGGGCGGCGCGGCGGCGAGTTTTTCGAGCGGCTCGCGATTGGCCGACACGAACGCATCGGCGCTGCGCACCACGGCGGCGCGGGTGGCCGTGGCGAACATCGGCACCGTGGCCGCCTCGTCGAACACGTCGCGCGGGTCGATCTCGGCCTGCCCGTCGAACTCCCGCCACGCCCAGTCGCGGTCGGCCTCGTCGGGGCAGAGTCGCTCGCGAACCAGCGCCAGCACGTGCCAGGCCAGGAAGGAATCGTCGCCGTGGAGCACCGTGAGTGCCGGCATGCCGGTCGTGAATGCGGCCGGATCGGTGAGGATGTCGAGAGCGCGGAGGGGGGTGGCCACGGGGTGATCCGCTGACGGGAGCCGGCAGTCGCCCGGAGTATCGCGCGCCGGCGGAGACGGCGACCAGAGACCGTGCTACGGTGCCCCCGGTCGCGGGAACGCAACGTCGGGATTCCGGGAGACGAGGCGCATGAAGACCGGGGCCGATCCGCCGGCGTCGCTGTGGCGAACGCTCGGCCATCTCGGGCCCGGGATGGTCCTCGCCGGATCGATCGTCGGCTCCGGCGAGTTGATCGCCACGACCCGCGTCGGGGCCGAGGCGGGGTTCGTGCTGCTCTGGCTCCTCGTCCTCGGCTGCCTGATCAAGGTGGCCGCCCAGGTGGAGATCGGTCGGGCCACGCTCACGCGGGGCCGCACGCCGCTGGCCGCGTTCGACTCAGTGCCGGGGCCGCGACTCGCCGGACGGGGCTGGATCTGGTGGGGCTGGGCGTTCATGACCGCGCTCATCGTCGTGCAGCAGGGGGGCATCCTCGCGGGCGTCGCTCAGACGCTGGCGGCCGGTCTGCCGCTGACCCGGGCAGGCGTCGAGTGGAACCGCGGGCACGATGCGGCCGCTGCCGCACGGCTGGCCGAGGCGGCGGCCCGCCGGGGCGGCGCGCCGGGCCGCGCCGACGAGCTGCAGCGGAGGTGCGCCGACCTCGACGGCGAGGCGGCCTCGCTTCCCGCGTCCGCGGACGCGACGCTCTGGACCGTCGTCACCGCGGTCGTCACTGCGATCCTGCTCGCCGTCGGCCGCTACGGGCTGGTCGAGCGGCTCTCGATCCTGCTCGTGGGCACGTTCACGCTCGTGACGTGCGCGGCGCGCGTGTTGCTGCAGCGCGATCCGGCGTGGGCGATCTCCGGCGCCGAGCTCGCCAGCGGTCTCGTGCCCCGCCTGCCGGCGGCGAGCGCCGCCGGTCGGTCGCCGCTGACCACCGCGCTGGCCACGCTCGGGATCATCGGCGTGGGAGCCAGCGAGCTGATGTTCTACCCCTACTGGTGCCTCGAGACGCGCTACGGCCGCGCGGTCGGGGCCCGCGATGCGTCCGCCGCGTGGGCCGCCCGGGCCCGGGGCTGGATCCGCGTGCTCCGGATCGACGCCCTGGTCTCGGCGGCCGTCTACACGACGGTGACGGCCGCGTTCTACCTGCTCGGCTCGGCCACGCTCGGCCGGGTCGGCCTGCGGCCGGCGGGCGACGAGATGGTGCGGGTGCTCGGGGCGATGTACGAGCCGGCGTTCGGCCCGTGGGCGCCGACCGTGTTCCTCGGCGGTGCGTTCGCGGTGCTCTTCTCCACGCTTCTCGCGGCGGCCGACGGCAACGCCCGGCTCATCGCCGACGGCCTCGCGCTCGCCGGGATCGCGCCGGCCGACGAGGCATCGCGCGGCCGGTGGATCCGCGGCATCGCCGTGGCGTGGGTGCTCGCGGCGCTGGTGGCGGCACTCACGATCCGGGAGCCGGTGGGAATGGTGCTCGCCAGCGGCGCGGCGCAGGCCGTCATGCTCGCGGCCATCGCGGTCGCCGTGCTCGTGTTCCGCCACCGCGATCTCGATCCCCGGCTCGCTCCGTCGAGGGCCTGGGACGGCCTGCTCTGGGCGTCGTGCGCGGCGCTCGTGGTGGTGGCAGCCTGGACGCTCTGGCAGCGACTGCTCGACGCGCTGGCCGCCGCGCGGTGAGCGGGAGCGTCAGGGGGCGGGCGGCGGCAGGGGCTTGAGGCCGCCGAGCCGGCCGACGAACCGCGACTGCGACACCGACACCGGCTCGGGGGTCGTGGCGTTGGCCACGTTGCCCGCCGCGTCGGCGACCTCGATCCGCACGAACACCTTCGCGGGCACGCTCCGATCCGGCTGCCAGCGGTGCTCGCCCTGGTTCTCGGCCGCCGCCACGACCGTGGCCCACGGCCCCTCGGCGTGCGCCGAGTAGAGAATCCGGGCGCTCTTCGGCGGCAAGAGCGGGTCGCGGCTCGACCAGCGGATCACGAGCGCGTCGGCATCGTCGTCGCGGGTCACGCCCAGCAGTTCGACGTGCGGCGGTTCCTCGTCGACGCCGACCCAACTGTCCGGATCGTCGCCGGACCGCGGCCCGGTCGTCGCCGCGTCGGCGGCCACGAACTCCAGGCGGAAGCCGTACAAGCCGGGGGCGGGAACCTCCACGTCGATCGGGCTCGAGCGGTCCGCATCGACCGCGGTCCGCTGCCACGTGAGGCCGCCGTCGCGCGTGCTCCAGAGTTCCACCCGCAGCTGCCCGGCGCCGGCGGCCTCCGCGGGCGGCTCGTATTCCCAGGCGAACCGGCGCGACCGCGACAGCTGCAGTGGGCGGCCCTTGTACTCGCTGCGGCCGTCGGCCACCGCGGGCGCGGCCCGCGCCACCAGCCGGCCGCCCTCGTCGCCGGTCGGCCCCGCGAATGGCTGGCTCGCGCCGGCCGCGGTCGGCCTGGCCACGGCGCGACGGCCTTCGCCGCCGTCCGGCATGGTCGCGGCGCCGTTCCGCCAGGCCGATGGCTCGGCAGCCCAGCCGTCGGGGCCGACGGAGGCCGCGGCCGGCGGCAGGACCGCGGCGACGGGCGCAGGCGACGGGCCGGAGTCGGCGGGCAGCGCCGGCACGCCGACCTCGGCCGCGAGGGCGGCCTGATCGACGCCGGGGTCGGCGGCCTCCATCGTGAACTGCTTGGTCGTGCGATTACCGGCGGCGTCGGCCACGTTGATGCGCACCACCAGGGCGTCGACCTTCTCGCCGGCCCACCAGACGTCTTCGCCGACCACGTGGGCCGGCGTCTGGCGGGCGAGGATGCCCTCCGTGGCCACCGTCTTCCACTCGCCGGCGCCGGCGCGATACTCCACCTGCAGGGACTTCAGCTCGATCGAGTCGTCGACCGCGGCATACCGGCAGCAGATCTCGCCATCGGCCCCCTTCCAGACGCGGGCCGCGAGCCGCGGTCCGGCGGCGTCGACGAGCACCCGCACGTCGGGCCCGGCGCCGCCGCGCATGCGTCCCCTGCGGTCGACGGCCCGCAGCCGAAACCAGTACTCGCCGTCGACGTCGGCCGTGTAGGAGAACGAACTCGCGGAGGGGGCCGCTTCGCCGGCGGGCGTCGAGGTGCCACCGAGGTCCTTCGACACCTGCAGGAGCACCCGCTCCGCGGTCGCGTCGGCATCCGGGTCCTGGCCCTTCGGCAGCCGGAAGGGGATGGCGAAGGTCCGCTGCGTGGTCCGCGCGAGTTCGGGCAACGCGGCCGGCTCCGCGGCCGCGAGTCGGCTCCCGCCGACCCAGACGACGATGCAGACGAGAGCCGCCGCCGCGCGCGGGCGTGCCGTCCGCTTCACGCGCGGGCCGACGGCGCAGGGCGGCTGCGATGGCGCACCAGGGCACATGTCCGAAGAAATCGACCAAACCCCGCGGGAAAGTCACTCATTTTCGGCATCACCGCGTTGACCGGCAGCCTTGGCCGACCACCCGCGGCCCACGGCAGATCGCGTTGCGGCCTGCGAAGCCTGGGGGATCTGGGGGGTCGCGAGGTGGACCCGGGATGGACCCGGTTCCCATAATTCCCTACAGGAGTCTCCCGGATCAGTCCGGCAGTTCCCCCCGGTCCCGGCCGTGCCGTGTCCCAGCTCCTCACCATCGCGATCCTCCTGACCGTCGTGCTCGGGGTCGGCGCGTTCGCGGTGTCGAGGGTGCGGGCCTGGCTGCGGCGGTCGGGTGAGGATCATGGCGATTGGGAAAAGACGCTGGTCGACTGGAGAAATCTCCGCGACGAGGGTGTGCTGACGGAAGAGGAATACCGAAAAGTAAGAACGCTCGTCGAGCCGCTGACGCGGATCGGCACGCCCGATCCCGGCATCCGGCACCCGCCGGACACGGGGCCCTCCGGGCCGGACCACGAGAGGACCTGAACTGATGCCAACCGGGAAGGACGTCGGCGGCGGCCTGGGCAAGCGGGGCGCCGGCGGGACGACGAAGAAGAACGCCTTCTGCTCGTTCTGCCGCAAGAGTTACCGCGACGTGGGGCCGCTCGTCGAGGGCCCGGGCGACGTCTACATCTGCGGCGAGTGCATCGACCTGTGCCAGTCGATTCTCGACCAGGAGAAGAAGCGGCGCGGCACGAGCAAGCAGCTGTTCACGGCGATCCCCTCGCCCCGCGAGATCGTCGCCCACCTCGACCAGTACGTCATCGGCCAGCACCACGCCAAGCGGGTGCTCGCGGTGGCCGTCCACAGCCACTACAAGCGGCTCAACATCGGCTCCGAGGGGAGCGACGTCGAGGTCGACAAGTCGAACATCCTGATGCTGGGGCCGACCGGGTCGGGCAAGACGCTGCTGGCCCGCACGCTGGCCCGGATCCTCGACGTGCCGTTCGCGATCGGCGACGCGACCACGCTCACCGAGGCCGGCTACGTGGGCGAGGACGTGGAGAACCTGCTCCTCAAGCTGCTCAACGCCGCGGACTTCGACATCGAGGCCGCCCAGCGGGGCGTGCTCTACATCGACGAGATCGACAAGATCGGCAAGACGAGCCAGAACGTGTCGATCACCCGCGACGTGTCGGGCGAGGGTGTGCAGCAGGCGCTCCTCAAGATGCTCGAGGGCACCGTGGCGAACGTGCCGCCGCAGGGGGGCCGCAAGCATCCCGAGCAGCAGTACATCCAGATCGACACCTCGAACATCCTGTTCATCTGCGGCGGGACGTTCGTGGGCATCGACAAGATCATCGCCAAGCGGCTCGGCAAGCGGACGATCGGTTTCGGCCAGCCGACCGGGCACAAGGGCGACGCGGCCCTCGCCGAGCTGCTGCCGCAGGTCGACTCCGACGACATCCTCGAGTTCGGCCTGATCCCGGAGCTCGTCGGCCGCCTGCCGGTGATCTCGTCGCTGCAGCCGCTCGACGACCGGGCGCTCGTGCAGGTGCTCAAGGACCCCAAGAACGCGCTCGTCAAGCAGTATCAGAAGATGTTCGCGCTGGAGAACTGCCAGCTCGAGTTCACCGACGAGGCGCTCGGCGCGATCGCCCGCAAGGCGATGAAGAAGGACACGGGCGCCCGCGGCCTGCGGTCGATCATGGAGGACGTGATGCTCGACATCATGTTCGACCTGCCCGACCACCAGGGGTCGACCTACGTCATCAACGAGCGCAACGTGGAGGGCACGGAGCCGGTCATCCCGCTCCGCGAGACCCGCACGAAGAGCGCCTGATGGATTGCGGGGAGGATCCTTTCGGCGTGAACCCCCCGCGCCCAACCCGGCTTCGGGGATCCTCTCAGCCCGTCGCCGGACGTTCGCGGTGGCCATCGTGGCCACCGCTCACTCGATGCTGCCTGCGCTCCCGGCATCCATGCCTCCGCTGGGCAGCAACGCCGGCTCCCGGGGTACGAGGATCCCCTTGCCTGTCCCACACCGGTCGGGGGAGGCTCACGCCGGGCGGCGGTCGGCGGCGGCCTGGAGCATCGGCAGGCGGATCGTGATCGCCGTGCCCTTGCCGACCGCGCTCTCCGCGCGGATGCGGCCCCGGTGGGACTCCACGATCTCCCGGCAGGCCGAGAGGCCGAGCCCCGTGCCCCCCTTGCCGGTCTCGTCGGGGCCGGCCTTCGTCGTGAAGTGGGGCTCGAAGATCCGCCGCAGTACGTCGGCCGGCATGCCGCAGCCCGTGTCGCGCACCGTGAGGTCCACGAAGCCGGTGGCCGGGTCGTGCGCCAGCCGCACGATCAGCCGGCCGCCGGTGGGCATGGCCTGCCGCGCGTTGACGAGCAGGTTGAGCAGCACCTGCTGCAGCTGGCCGGGGTTCGCCGACACCCGCGGCACCGGCGCGAGCTCCCGCTCCACCTGCACCCGGTACTTCATCATCGCCCGCTCGAGCAGCACGAGCACGTCCCCGACCAGCAGCCCGAGGTCCGTCGGCTCGAAACGCGAGGCCGAGCGGCCCCGGGCCATGGAGAGGACGCTGGCCGTGATCTTCGCGGCCCGCGTGCCGGCCGAGAGGATCCGCTCGAGGGCCTTGTCGCGGGTGGGCTGGTCGCGATGCCGCAGCCCCATCCGCGCGTAGTTGAGGATCGTGGTCAGGGCGTTGTTGAACTCGTGCGTGGTCGTGCCGAGCAGCTCGCCGAGGCAGGCCAGCTTGCGGGCCTCGAGCAGCTCGGCCCGCAGCGCCGCGAGTTGAGCGTCGTGCCGGGCCTGCACCGCGTCCGGGGATCGGCGCGGCTCCCGCCGCTCTGGGGCGGGCGGGGGTG
>JBJTIV010000310.1:0-4448 GCA_046095145.1 Planctomycetaceae bacterium | reverse complement strand
GGGGCCCGAGCCGCGGCTCGGCGAGACGTGGACCGGCGGCAGCATGTCGCTCGCCTGGCCCGACGTCGTGGCCGGCGGCCGGCGGCGCGACGGCCCGCGGAGCGTGGTGATCCACGAGTTCGCGCACCAGTTTGACGGGCTCGACGGCGAGATCGACGGCGTACCGCCGCTGCCGGCGGCGCGGCGGCGGGCATGGGCCGGGGCGATCGCGGCGTGCCGCGAGCAGTTCGCGGCGGCCCTCGACGACGGCCGCGCGACGCCCTTCGACGACTACGCCGACGAGAGCCCGGCGGAGTTCTTCGCCGTGTCGAGCGAGTGTTTCTTCCAGGATCCGCACCGGCTGGCCCGGTTCGATCCCGCGCTCTACGACCTGCTCAGGGAGGCGTGGGGCCAGGATCCTCGGGCCCGACTTCCGCCTCGGGAGCGTCGGCGGCGGTGACCGGGGCCGTCGCGGCCGGCGTCGGCGGGGCCAGCGACACCACCAGGCCGGAGGGAGACGCGAGCACGATCCGCTCCGAGACCGCGTTGACCACCGGCAGCGTGAAGCAGCCGACGGGCCACGACCCCCGCGGCGCGCCCGTGGCGAGATCGAGCTCCGTGAGGCGGCCCGCGTCGTCGAGGACCCAGGCCCGCCCGCCGGCGACGGCCACGATCGTGCCGTCGAGACAACTCCACCAACGCTCGACGCCGTGACTGACCTCGAAGGCAGCGATGCCCGCCGGTGCGAGTGAGTCGAGCACCGTGTCGCCGGAGACGATCGGCCCGGAGTCGGGCCGATCGGGCAGCGACCGGCTCCACGCGGCCCACAGGCCGCGGTGCTGCGGGGCGTTGAGCGCGATCCGGGCGAGCATGCCGTCGGCCGTGACGACGAAGATCTCGTCGCGCCGCACGACGGGCGACCCGACCAGCGTCATCGGCGGCTGCCGCGTCGCCGTCGTGTCCGGGAAGCGGTGGCGGATCCAGCGGGAACTCGTGGGTTGCAGCGCCACGAGGCCGCTCTCGGTGCCCCAGATCACGCCGCCGTCGATGGGCGCCGGGGAACGGTCGAGGCGGCCGCCCGCATCGACGATCACGGGGTCGAGGCTCTCCGGCGGAGACGCTGATCGATCGCGAGCGTCCGCGGCGGGCGGCGGTGCGTCCGCCCGGTCCGCGCCCGCACGACCGAAGGGATCGACGGGGAGCCGCAGGAGCCGGCCGGTCTCGAGCGGCACGTAGACCCAGCGGCCCGACTCCGCGGCCGCCGCGGCGGTCAGCCCGCCGGCGGACCGCTCCCACTCGACCGAGCCGGTGGCGCGGTCGAGGGCGAGCACGTCCTTCCCGCTCGTCACGTAGACCAGTCGCGCGCCGACCGTCGGCGGCCAGGCATGGCCGGCCGCGGCCGGCATGGCGCGCGACCACGCCATCGTGCCGGCGGCCGGCCCGTCGGTGCCCGACGCGCGGATCGCATGCACGCCGCCGTCGCCCGACTGCGCGAGCACGAGGCCGTCGGCCACGACGACGCGCCCGAGCTTCCAGGCCGCGGAGTCGAACGGCACCTGCACGATCCAGACGCGGACGAGCCGCGCGTCGGCCGCCCGGAATTCATCGGCCAGGGTGCCGGCCGGGCAGCCCGCGCAGCCCGCGACCGCCGCGGCGGCATCCACGAAGAGCGTTGCGGCCAGCCCGACCACGAGCGGTCGCGCCGTGTGCAGGAGCGCGGCGATGGACGGCGTCATGGACGGAAACTCCGCTGGTCACGCGGCACGCAGCCGCCGGTCGGGCAAGGATAGTTCCGCTGCAGGCCCACGCAAAAACCGCGTCGTGGGTGCTCCGCGGGCGCGGCCTGCTACGATTTTTCCGTCGCCTGCCGGTGCGGAGTCCGGGCCGGCGGCGTTCTCCTGCGACGGGCACACGATGACGGAGGTGCATGCGGCGGCGAAGGATCCGGCGGCCGTCGTCCTGGGGTACCTCAACTTCTCGTCGGGCGCGTTCGATCCGGCCGCCTGGCGGGCGCTCGACGCCCTCTATGCCACGCTCGAGCCGGCGACGGACGGCGGCGTCGTGGAGCGGCCCGACGCCGCCGCGGCCGTGGCCGCGACGCTGGGCCGCCGCCTCACCGAGCTCGCCGCGGGATCGGCCGCCTTCCGCGACGCCGGGCAGGCGCGGGCGGCCCTGACGCTCGTCTTCGACCGCGCGCTGCCGGCCTACCGGCGGTTTCACGCGGACCTCCTCGAGCACCAGCCGCCGGGCGCGCTCGAGCGGCCGTGGTTCGTGATGGCGGCGGCGCAGGCCGTGCTTGCGGAGATCGCCGCGGGCGAGGCCGACGGCGACGAGATGCTCGCGGCCCGCGCGGTGGACCGGCTCAACGACTACGTGGGCTGGCGGCCCGTGGCGGTGCTGGAGAACGGCCGCCTCTCCGAACCCTACCGTCACGAGCGGGTGCGGCCCGTGCCGCTCCACGTGGCCGCGGCCGGGGCGGCACACGGCCGCTATCGCGACCTCGTGGCGACGGCGGTGGAGATCCTCGCCGCGGCGCCGCCGCCGCTCTTGGCGCAGGCCGACTTCGAGCCCGACGCCCTCGAGGAGCTCGCGATCGATCCGCGGGCCTTCGACTTCCTCCATCCGGCGGCGAGCCGGCCCAACTACCTGTTCGGTCTGTGGGATCCCGCCCGCATCGACTCGCAGGGCCGCTACCGGCGGATGGTCGTGCAGCAGGCCACCCTCGACGGCATCCTCTCCTGGCCGGCCCGCGCGGCCGCCGACGGGCCCCGGTCACCCGAGCTCGACGCCGAGTACCGCTGGGAGGCGTCGGCCGTGCTCGCCGGCGTGGTGCTGATGGCCTCCGGGCTCTCCGGCCACGGCCCCGGCGCGCGGCAGGCGGCGCTGCCGCTGGCCGAGCTCCTGCCGCGGATCGCGGGCTATCGTGACGAGTTCTACCGCTGGCTGCTGGGCACGCTGCCGCCGTCTCACCGCGCGCGGCTGGAGGCCGAGGCCGCACGCCAGCGGCAGCCGTTCGGGGGCGTGCGCCGGCACATCAACGCGGTGCTCGCGGGCCGCCGGGCGCGGCAGGTGGAGAGCGTGGCGCTGGCAGCGGTCTGCGCGCGACTCGGCCGGGCGGATGCCGCCGACCGGCTCGCCGCCACCGTGCCCGCCGCGTCGGCCCGCATGTTCGCGCGGCTCACGAGCCGCGTGGTGGCGGCGCAGGGCGGCCTGCGGCGGGGCCCGGCCACCGCGGCGGCCGCCGTGACGGAACTCGACGCGGCGCACGACCTCCTGTTTCGCGCCGTGGAGTGCGGCGCGGCCGTCGACCCCTGGAACATCCTCGGGCTCTCGGGGCAGTTTCCCCTGCACGAGCCGGGAGGCGAGAGCCTGCCCGACCCGCGGGTGGACGACCTCGTGCACGCCGTGGACTCGATCCTGTCGGGCTACGCCGCCGTGCGCCGCCAGGCCGCGCTCGCCGGAGTCCGTGACGCGGCCACGCGGGCCGCGGTGTCGCTCGAGCGGCTGGCGACCTGGTGGGACCGGTTCGCGACGACGACGGTGTCCGGCGTGCCGCACCTCTCGGGCCGCGATCTGGCGGCGGCCGCGGAGGAGGTGATCCAGGCGCTCGAGCGCCGGCGGGCGTCGGCGCCGGCGCCGCCAGAATCCCAGCGGCGGCGCGAGGTGGCCTCGTTCACGTCCCCACGGTCCCACGCCCAGGCCGCCGACACGCTGCTCGACGAGGGGGATCTCGACGGCGCCATGGGGCTGCTCGTCCACTGGGCGTCGCTGCTCGAGGGAGACGCCATCGGCCAGAGCGGCTCGGTGTGGCTCGCCGCGGCCACGCGCTGGCTGGACCTGGCCTCGGCCGCCACCGGCCCCGAGGCGCGCACCCGGGTCCGACGGTTTCTCGAGCTGGTCGAGGCCAACACGAGCCAGGTCGCCGACGTCGTGGAGACGGCCGCCGCGGGAGGCGACCGCGGACCGGTCCGCGGCGCCGACGACGGCGCGGACGACGACCAGCCCGGCGGCGCCGAGAGCGTGGCTGCCGCCTACGACTCGATGGTGTGGCGCGACTCCGCCGACGACGGCGTGGACGGCGGAATGATCGCCGTCGACCTGCCCGGTGCCGCGGATCCCGGCGGACCGGGGGCGCTCGAGGACGCGGCGGAACTGCTGATCGGCACGCTCGCCCTGGTGCGGTCGGCGGTGACGGCGTGGTGCGCGGCCGACGTCGCCGCGGGCACCGTCCCCGACCGGGGGGAACTCGACTGGGGGGTCGGCGGGCGGAATTCGCTGCGGCGGCTGCGGCGGGCGCTCGTGCGGGCGGCCGCCGTCGTCTCCGCGCGGGACCGCCCGCGGCAGGCAGGCGGCCACGCGCGACAGGAGCCGCTCGCGGCCGCGGGCCCTCACGATGCGGTCGGGACGGCCGCCGCGCGACAAGGGCACGTAGAGCACCGGCTTGCCCGCGAGCTGGACCCTGACGAGCA
>JBJTIV010000309.1:0-10272 GCA_046095145.1 Planctomycetaceae bacterium | reverse complement strand
CGAAAGCGGCGAGTACCAAGACGATCACCGAGGCCACGGGCGGCCAGGCCGGGGGCTTGGGGCGCTGTCGATCGCGACACAGGAGCGGGATCATCGGGCGGTGACATACTCTTGGCCCGGGCACGGGCATGTGGGCACAATCGGTGGAGAACAGTCACCCTTTCCGGAGCCGCCCGATGATCCCGCTCCTGTGTCGCGATCGACAGCGCCCCAAGCCCCCGGCCTGGCCGCCCGTGGCCTCGGTGATCGTCTTGGTACTCGCCGCTTTCGCCGGATGCGAGGACCTCGCGATCCTCTCTCCGAAGCCCGCGGCAGCTCCCCCCGCACCGGCCCGCAAGCTCACGAAGACGACGAAGGAGGTGCTCGACCTCAAGGCGGCGCTCGACGCCGGGGCCGTGCCGGCCGCGGCGTCCGCGGCCGCCGGAGACGCCGGCCTCGGCCTCGACACGATCGTGGGCGCCGGCCAGTCAGCGACCAGCCGCGTGGGCATCCTCCAGGTGGAGCACAAGATGAAGCTCTACCAGGCGGAGCACGGCAAGCTGCCGGCCACGCACGCCGAGTTCATGACGGCGATCATGGCCCCCGGCACGGGCGACGAACTGACGCTGCCCGCGCTGCCCTCCCATCAGGCCTACGCCTTCGACCCGGCCGTGAAGGGCCTCGTCATCGTGGAGTTTCCGGACCGCCGTCAGTAACGCTCGACCGGGGAGCGGCTGCCCTGCTCGGTGCTCCGCTGGTGAGCGAGTTCCTCGCCGAGGACGTCGACCCGCAGTCGCCAGATCTCCCGGTTGATGGCCTCGAACTCGGCGCTGGAGAAGGCCACAGGCGGCTGCATCCGCGACGTGAACGCCGCCACGCGGGCCAGCGACCGGTCGAGGAGCGCCGTCGGCTGTGCCTCGAGGACGCGGCACGCCTGCTCGAGCATCTCCAGACGGTGGCAGATCATGAGCAGGTCGTTGCCCGCCGCGAGCGCCAGGCCCAGCATGTCGTCGAACGACGCGGTCTCGAGGATCGCGCCCATGTCGAGGTCGTCGGTCATCACGAGGCCGTCGAACCCCATCTCGCGGCGCAGCAGCCCGTCGATCACCACCGGCGACAGCGACGCCGGCCGCACCTGGGCGTCGAGGGCCGGATAGTGCACGTGGCCGGTCATCATGCTGTCGACGAGCGGCACGAAGTGGCGGAACACGGCCAACTCGTCGGCCTCGAGCTCGGCCCGCGACCGGTTCACCACCGGAAAGATCGTGTGCGGATCGCCGGCGGCCATCGAGTACCCGGGAAAGTGCTTGCCGCAGCTGAGCACGCCGCCGGCCTGCAGGGCGGCGTTGAACTCCCCCGCCATGGCGATCGCCTGCGCGGCGTCGGTGCCGTAGCACCGGCCCCGCAGCGAGTTGTCGACGGTCTCGTCGAACGAGATGTCGAGCACGGGGCAGAGGTCGAGATTGAACCCGAAGAGCCGCAAGAGCCGCGCGGTCAGGTCGCCGTGCCGCCGCACGAGGGCCGGGTCGCCGCGATCGCGGAGCTGCCGCGCGCTCGGCGGCTCCTCGCCGATGAGCCGCAGCCGCGAGACCCGGCCTCCTTCCTGGTCGATCGTGATCACCGGCTCCACGGCGGAAAGGTCACGGAGATCGTCGACGAGCCGGCGCAGCTGCTCCGGCGCGGTGATGTTGCGGCCGAACAGGATGAAGCCACCCGGCTGCACGCGGCGGACGAGCGCCGCGAACTCGGCGTCGACCACGGGGCCCGGCACGCCGACGAGCAGCAGGTGACCGACGTTTGTCTCAATCTTCATGGGACTGGTCAGCTCCAGGGAGAGGCGTGGACGGCTCGGGGGCGGGATCGAGACGCAGGCAGGCGGTGGCCAGGAAGCTCGGGATCGTGGCCAGCATCACCCAGGCGAAGAACTGCGGATAGCCGACCTGTTCCTGGATCCAGCCGCTGGCCATGCCCGGCAGCATCATGCCGGCCGCCATGAAGCCGGTGCACAGGGCGAAGTGCACCGTCTCGTGGCTGCCGCGGGCGATGAGCATGCAGGCCACCATGTAGGCGGTGAAGCCGAAGCCGTAGCCGAACTGTTCCACGCCCACCGCGAGAGCGACGGCCCACCGGCTCTCCGGCTGTGTCCACGCCAGCCAGACGTAGGCCAGGTTCGGCAGGTTGATGGCCAAGGCCATCGGCCACAGCCAGCGGGTGAAGCCGTCGCGGGCCACGAGGATGCCGCCGAGGATGCCCCCCAGCGACAACAGGCCGATTCCGAGCGTGCCGTAGACGAGCCCGACCTCGGACGTCGACAGACCGAGGCCGCCGACCTCCCGACCGTCGAGCAGGAAGGGCGAGACGAGCGACACGAGCTGCGCCTCCGCGAACCGAAACAGCAGCAGGAAAGCGATCATCGGCACGATGCCCGGCTTGCGGAAGAAGCTCGCCACCGGCTCCGCCAGCGCCGCCGCGGAAACGAGCGGCCCGGTCGACCGACGGTCGGCCGACGGCCGCGGCAGGATGGCGGCGTGGTAGACGGTGAGCGTGGCGAAGATCGCGGCCAGGATCGCGTAGACCCACCGCCAGGCGGTCGGGACGTCGCCCGTCGCCGTCTCGATCCGGCCGGCGAGCATCAGGATCAGGCCCCGGCCGACGACGTTGGCCACGCGATACGCCGTGCCGCGGATGCCCACGAAGAAGGCCTGCTGCCGCTCGTCGAGGGCCGACAGGTAGAAGCCGTCGGCCGCCACGTCGTGCGTGGCCGACAGGAACGCGAGCACCGCGAACGCGACGACCGTCGCCGGCACCAGGGCCGTGAGGCCCATCGCGGCCGCGAGCGCGGCCAGCGTGACTGCGACGAGCAGTTCCATGGCCAGGGTCCAGCCGCGGCGGGTGGCCGTGCCCTGCACCACCATGCTCCACAGCGGCTTGATGACCCAGGGCAGGTAGAGCCAGCCGACGATCAGCGTGATCCACGTGTTGGACACGTCGAGCCGCTTGTACATGACCGTAGCCAGGAACGTGACCACCACGTACGGCACGGCCTCGGCGAAGTAGAGGCTCGGCACCCACCACCAGGGGCCGGACTCGCGTTGCGGAGGAGTGACGGCCTCGCTCACCGGCGGCTCCTCACGGCAGGGCGGCCGCGACCCGGGTTGCCGGGCCCTCGCGGCCGTCGCGGGCCACGGCGGAGACGAGCACCTCGTCGACCGGTCCGCTCAGGTCGTGCCGCCGTCCCGCGCCCGGCAGGATCGCCACGTGCCAGCGGTCGCCCGTCCGCGTGCGCACCACCCACTGCCACGGCGACGCCGCCGTCTCCATCACGATACCCGCCGCATCGCGGCGCACCCGGGGCGCCTCGGGCGGCGGGCCGTCGGCGGGCCGCACCGCCGGCACGAGCGCCGGCTCGGCGTAGGGGCCGGCGGCGAGCTTGGTGGCCACGCCGTCGTAGTCGTCGGCGAGCGACTTCATGCTGAAGTGGATGGTGCCGCTGCCGGGGTGGGCCTGCGTGGCCGTCACCTGCCGCAGGATCTCCTCGGCCTCCCACACGCCGCCCTTCACCTCGGCGGCAGGATCCCGCCGCACCCGCGACGTGTAGATCCCGGGCCAGACGCGGCGGCCCTGCACGTTCTCAGCGGACCACCAGTCGAAGAGCTTCCCGAAGCCCTGCGCCGGGGCGTCGATCCGCCAGTAGAGCTGCGGCGCGAGGTAGTCGAGCCAGCCCTCGCGGAGCCACTTGCGCGCGTCGGCATGGAGCACCGCATATTGATCGAGTCCCTTGATCCCTTCCGGGTGACCGGGCCGCAAGATGCCGAAGGGGCTCACGCCGACGAGCACGTGCGGCTTGAGCGCCTTCACGTCACGCCACAGCCTTTCCACGAGGCGGTCGACGTTGTCGCGCCGCCAGGCGTCGCGGTCAGCCGGGCCGCCCGCCGCGACCGCGCGGGCGTGGCTCTCGTCGTCGGGGAACGGGACCGGGCGGTCGTTCTCCCGCTCCGGATAGGGATAGAAGTAGTCGTCGATCTGCACGCCGTCGATGTCGTAGCGCTGCACCACGTCGCCGACGACGGCGAGGAACCGCTCGGCGGCGGCCGGCTCACCGGGATCGAACCACTGGAATTTGCCGTAGCGACGCACCGCCTGCGGCATGGTCACGCTGGCATGCGTGGCCGCCGCCGGCCCACCGACACCCGCGCCGCGGACGCGGTAGGGATTGAACCAGGCGTGCAGTTCGAGACCGCGGGCATGGGCCTCGGCCACGGCGAACTCGAGCGGATCGTAGAGCGGCTCCGGAGCCACGCCCATCGTGCCGGAGAGGGAGGCCGACCAGGGCTCGAGTGTCGACGCGTAGAGGGCATCGGCCTCGGGACGGATCTGCAGCACCACCGCGTTGAGGCCCGGGGCGACCGCGCGGTCGAGGAGCCGGACGAGTTCCGCGCGCTGGCGCTCGGCCGACAGCCCCGGTTTCGAGGGCCAGTCGATGTTGGCGACGGTGGCGATCCACGCGGCCCGGAACTCGCGCCGCACGGGCGGCGGATCGGCCGCGGGCACGGCCCCCGCGTGGAGGCCCGCGAATGCCACGGCCACCAGGCACGCCAGGCGTCCGGCACCGCTCGGGATCGTGGCCGTCGGGTGACGGCACGGGATCATCTGGCTCATCACCCTCGCCCTCCGCGCGCCGGGCTCCGGCCGCGGGAAAAACCCGCCGCCCGCGGCAGCATACCGATGCGTGGGCCGATCCACCACCGGCCGCCACGCGACGGCCACGACCGCCCGCCGGCATCAGCGGTCGGCGAGCGCCGCCGGCATGCCTTCGCTGATCGAGATCAGGTAGGCCATCACGATCTCGTCGACGTCGTCCTCGAGAAACGAGACCCTGCCGTCGGCCCACAGCGCCTGGACGCCGCGATGATGGCGGCTGCGCGGCGCGCTCGAGAGATACCGCCAGGTGCCGAAGTCCTCCCAGGTGCCGCATGGCATCCCCGCCCGGCTGGCGGCGGCCGGGTCGGGGCAGGCGTAGAGCATGTCGACGTTGACGCGTTCATCGCCGACGTTCGGACGCTGCGTGTATCCGAGGCAGAAGGGAGCGTGGCGGAAGGGTCCGCCGTCAGGCCCGCCGTGATGCATGTCGAAGGCCACGACGCTGGCGCCGTTCCAGCCCACGGCCCAGGCGCCGCGGGCGTCGCGCGGGTGCTGACCGGTGCGGACCTCCGTGGCCATCAGCGCCGTGTGCAGCCCGTCGGTCACGTAGGCGAGACGCGGCCGCGTGCGCCAGGCGAGCGTGGCCGGATACTGGTGCTGCGTATCGACGTGGAACGGGCTCGCCCAGGCGGCGTAGGTGCCGCGGCCACAGGGCCGCCCCGCCGTGAGCGTGTCGTCGGTGAACGGCGGACCGCCCGCACCGTCACTCGGGCACACGAACAGCGGCACGCGCTCCGCCTCGGGACCGCGACGGCCGTCGCGCGTGCCGGCGAACAGTCCCGTGCGCAGGTCGAAGCGGTCGGCCAGCGGCTGCTCGTCGAGAAAGGCGAGGATCTGCACGAGCCACGAATGCGACGTGCCACCACGGGGATCGAAGCCGCTCAGGCTGTCGACCGTGCCCGAGACCACGCTCGTGGGCAGGAGCCTCCGCGCCTCGTGTCGCGAGTGGACCGCGATCCCGATCTGCCGCAGATTCGAGCTGCACCGCGCCCGCCGCGCAGACTCGCGGGCCGCCTGGACGGCCGGCAGCAGGAGCCCGATGAGCACGCCGATGATCGCCAGCACCACCAGCAGCTCGACGAGACTGAAGCCGCGACGAAGTCGTCGGTCGGGCTGCATGGTCGCCGCTCCGATTTCGCGCTCTGCCCCGGCTCGCGTTCCGCAACGCCCCCGAACGCCCGGATTGTAGCGGGCGGCCGAAGCCGCGGCGGTGCCCGGGCACCCGGGGAAGACTGGGTGCCCACGGCAAGGGCCGGGCCGACGCGAATCGTCGCCGCGCGGCCGCAGCGCAACGCTTGACCCGAGGCCCGTAACGTCCCTATATGCCGGTCCAGGAAAGTGGCAGAAAAAGTGTTCTCGCAGCGCCCGCCCGGAGGTTCCCCATGGCCCGTGGTTCCCACCGTCCCGGATCCCGACGCCGTGCCCGCACGATGACCTCCCGGTCGCCATGGCTCGCGACGGCCTGTGAGCCGCTCGAGCGGCGCTACGCGCTGGCGGTCACGTGGAACGCCGGCACCTGGACCATCACCGGCGACGCCGATCCGACCCACCTCGACGACACGATCTTCATCGTGCGCAATCCAGCCGACTCCCGGCAGTTGCAGGCCATCGTCAACGGCGTGGTCGTGGGCTCCCGACTGGAGAGCAAGGTGCGGGTGGTCCGCGTCTTCAGCGGCGCCGGTGACGACTCGATCACGATCGACATCCCGGACAACACGCGGATCCAGACGGTCCTCCGCGGCGGCCTCGGTGACGACGTGATCGTCGGCGGTGCGGGACGCGACACGATCCACGGAGGCCACGGCAGCGACTCGATCGTCGGCGGTGCGGGCAAGGATGTCGTCTACGGCGGCACCGGAGCCGACTCCATCGCCGGCGGTGCGGGCGCCGACACCCTCCACGGCGGCCCCGGCGCCGACACGCTGCGGGCGGGCGGCGGCAGGAACGTGCTGTTCGGTGGCCTCGGGCGGGACAGCTTCTTCGGCCGCCCGGGAATCGACCGCGCACGGCTCGCGGCCGACGAGCAGCTGATCGGGAACGAGAGCACCAACCCGCTCCGTCGGCTCGACGACATGGAGCGGCTCGAGACCTGGTACGTCGACGCCGCCCTGGCCCGCTGGGGCGCCGTGCTGGGCAAGGACGCCTCACCCACGAGCCGCTGGCCCCTCGTCGCGGACGGGCTGGAACGCGGCGATGCGGCCTTCTTGAACACGTCGACCGCGGGGCCGGGGGGCGACTATTCCGGCACCAATACCCAGGTGGCCGGGGTCGACGAGGGCGACATCGTCAAGACCGACGGCACGCACCTGTACGTGCTCGCCGGCGACGGCGTCGACATCGTGGCCGCGTGGCCGGCCGATCGACTGGGAGTGGTCGGTCATGTCGCCACGCCGGGATGGGAGCGGGCGCTCTACCTCAGCGGCTCGAGGCTCACGGTCATCTCCGACGACAGCTCCTGGGAGACCGTCGCCGACGACCCGGCCGGGGCCGCAGCCGACGCCCGGTTCGCCTGGTGGGGTCAGCGCTGGCGCTCGAGCGTGGTCATCACCGTGATCGACGTGTCGATTCCCGCCACACCGACGATCCTCGAGACGACGCGGCTCGACGGCTGGCTCGTCGACTCGCGGGCCATCGAGGGCCGCGTGCTCGTGGTCACGCAGGACAGCTTCGACATCCCGGCCCCGGCCCTCATCGCGATCGCGCCGGACGGCACCGAGTCGGACGCCAGCCCGCCGCACGTCGGCGGGCCAGTCGTCGCCGCGGCGACCTTCGCCGAGGGCGACGCGGGCGAAGCCGTCGAGTTCATGCCGAGCGCCACCGCGATCTCGGCCCTGCCGTGGTGGGGCGGCGTCGGGGACGACGGCGCGCGCCACGTCTACGAGGACCCGGCTGCGTATCGCGCCCGGCTCGAGCGGGCCTGGGCCTCCACGGCGATCCCGCGCTTCCGGGTGACCGATGCCGCCGGCGTGGAGACGGGCGGCGACCTCGTCGCGCCGGGCCGCGCCTACCTGCCCATCGTTCCCGGCGACGACACGCTGCTCTCGGTCGCGTCGTTCGAGATCAGCGACGACGTCGTCGGCCCGGACGCCGTCACCTCGGTCGCCGGCGTGACCGGCACGGTCTACGCGTCGACGTCGAACCTCTACGTGTCGGCGGCGAACGTGGGCAATTGGTGGGACGTGACGGACGCGGAATCCACCACCAACATCTACAGGTTCGACCTGCAGCACGTGGACGTGCCGCTCGTGGCCATGGGCTCGGTGCCGGGCACGACGCTCAACCAATTCTCACTCGACGAGAGCGGCGACGGCCTGCTCCGCGTCGCCACGACCGTCGGCTTCGGTGACTCGGCGTCGAGCGGCGTGTACGTGATGGCCGCGTCGGCCGGCAACCTGCAGACGGTCGGCAGCGTGACCGGCCTGGCCCCGGGCGAGCGGATCTACTCGACGCGGTTCATCGGCGACGTGGGCTACGTGAGCACGTTCCGGGAGGTGGATCCCCTGTTCGTGATCGACCTGGCCGATCCACTGGCCCCGCGGGTGGCCGGTGAGCTCAAGGTGCCCGGCTACTCGTCGTACCTCCATCCGCTCGACGCCACCCACCTGCTGGGCATCGGCCGTGACGTCGATCCGAGCAGCGGTGAGGTGCGCGGCCTGCAGCTCTCGGTGTTCGACGTGAGCCGGCCGGACGATCCCCGGCGGACGTCGACCTACACGTTCGCGGGCACCGGCTGGCAGTCGTGGTCCGAGGCCCTCTGGAATCACCACGCCGTGAGCTGGTTCCCCGCGGAGCGGATCCTCGCGATCCCCGTGCAGCAGGGGGACTGGTGGAGTGGCAGCGACGGGCTGGTGGTGTTCCGCGTCGATGTCGATGCGGCGGGCGGCTTCACGAATCTCGGCCAGATCAGCCACGACGGTTCGGTGCAGCGGAGCCTGCGGATCCGCGGATTCATCTACTCGATCTCGGCCGGCCAGGTGCAGGTGCACCGCCTCGACGACCCGACGGCCGAGGTGGCCCGCACCTCGCTCACGGCCGCGGCTCCGGACGACCTCCCCGTGATCGCCTGGTAGGGGTGCCGCCCGCGGCTGAGAGGCCTGGACGGGCCCCGCACGCGGCGGCCGCGGCCGGTCGAACTGAGCCGGGGAATCGCCGGGAACGTGTGGTAACCTGCCCCACGGGGAGGTGGGTTCCACCGTCGGGCCGGGGTGATGCGATGAGAGGGGACGAGGGGGAGGTCGGGCGTTCGTCGGGAGCACCGCCGGACCGGGCCGCGGCGAGCGGGAGTTCGCCTCCGCGGCGATCACCGGCGCGGCGGCCCCAGGTGTCACGCGCCGACAGCGGCCGCGATCGCGCGGCCGCTCCTGACGAGCAGCGGAATCAAGCATCGCCGTGGGCGTGGCTGCGCACGCTGGGGCCCGCGGCGGTCAGCACGCTGATCCATCTGCTCGTGCTGCTGGCGCTGGCCATGCTGTTCGTGGCCCGGGACCGGAAGCCGGATCCGTTCGTGATCGTCTCGGAGGCGCCTGCGGAGCAGGCCGTCGAGGACGCCATGCCGGTCGAGTTCGATGCGGACGTCGCGCCCCCCGAGGAGACCGAACCGGTCGAGGCCATGGCAGCCGAGATGCCGGCACTCGACGTCGCCGCCGCGGTGCCCGACCCAGTACCCGACCCGGCGGCCCTCGACGATCTCGCGGCAGCCGACGCCGCGCCGGCGGTCGATCTCGCCGGCAGCCTGCCGGCAGCCGAAGACGTCATGGCCGCGTTCGGCGGGAACGGCGCCGCCGAGGCTGCCACGGGCCGCGTTGGCGGTGGCAAGCCCGCAGGCCGCGCCGCCGGCGCCCCGACGTTCTTCGGCAAGACCGGCAAGGGTCAGAGCGTGTGCTTCATCTGCGACAACTCCAACAGTTACCGGGACGGCGGCTTCCACATGGTGCTGGCGGAACTGGCGCGGGCGGTCGACGCGCTCAAGCCCGAGCAATCGTTCTTCGTGATCTTCTGCAGCGACGCGGCCTATCCGCTGTTCCACCCGGACCGTGTGGACGGCCTCCAGCCGGCCACGATCCAGAACAAGCAACGACTACAGGCCTGGCTCGCGACCGTGGAGATGTGCACGGGAGGACAGGGCATCCGCGACGCGGTGAAAATGGCGACGGACCTCGGGGCCGACGTCGTCTACTTCCTCTCCGATGGCGAACACGCCGAGAGCGTGGTGCGTCGCGTGGTGACTGCCGACTTCGGCGACACGGTCGTGCACACCTTCGGCATGCAGCAGAACGTGTTCGACCGGAAGACCGGCATGCTCGATCCGAAGCGGGTGGCCGAGCAGCAGCTACGCAACCAGACGCTGATCGACATCGCGAAGGCCCACGGGGGAGAATTCACGCCGGTGCAGGTCCCACCCGAGGCCGCCGCGATGGAGAAGATGAGACCGATCCCAAAGAACGATCGCCGCGGCCCCATCTGGGGCACGCGTATCCAAGCTCCTGACGGCAACTGAGTCAGGTCACCCAGCGAGGGGCTACCCGTGCCCAGGAGCCGGCCTTGGCGGCAAGCGGAGCCAGGATGGCGCAGCGAAGCCGGCACGGAGTGAGC
>JBJTIV010000308.1:0-4337 GCA_046095145.1 Planctomycetaceae bacterium | reverse complement strand
CCTCGAGGAGATCACCGTCACGATGCTCTGCTTCGGCATGGGGGCGAGCTCCCAGGCCCTGTTCGCCCGCGTGGGCGGCGGCATCTTCACGAAGGCGGCCGACGTGGGCGCCGACCTCGTGGGCAAGGTGGAGCACAGCATCCCCGAGGACGACGCCCGCAACCCCGCCACGATCGCCGACAACGTGGGCGACAACGTGGGCGACGTGGCCGGCATGGGCGCCGACCTCTACGAGAGCTACTGCGGCTCGATCCTCGCCACGGCCGCCCTGGGCGTGGCCGCGTTCATGGGCGACTACCGGATGCAGATGGCGGCGCTGTTCCTGCCGATGGCGATCGCCTCGGTGGGCACGCTCCTCTCGGTGTGGGGCATCTTCCAGGTCCGCACCCAGGAGGACTCGTCGCAGAAGGCCCTGCTGGCGGCCCTCGCCAAGGGCATCAACCTCTCCACGGTGGCGATCATCGGCGCCTCGCTCGTGCTCACGTTCCTGCTGCTCGGCTGGAGCCACCTCGGCGTGGCCGTGTCGGTGATCATCGGCCTCCTGGCCGGCTGGCTGATCGGCAAGTGGACCGAGTATTCCACGAGCAACGAGTACAAGCCGACGCAGGAACTCGCCGACCAGGCGCTCACCGGCCCGGCCACGATCATCATCGGCGGCGTGGCCGAGGGCATGCTCTCGGTCTGGGCGCCGGTGCTCATCACCGGCGCGGCCACGCTGCTCGCCTTCGGCTTCGCGAACGGCTTCGACTTCTCGTCGCCGAACGCGTTCGCCATGGGGCTCTACGGCGTGGGCATCGCCGCCGTGGGCATGCTCTCCACGCTGGGCATCACGCTGGCCACCGACGCCTACGGGCCGATCGCCGACAATGCCGGCGGCAACGCCCAGATGTCGGGCCTGCCCGAGATGGTCCGCGAGCGGACCGACGCCCTCGACGCCCTGGGCAACACGACCGCCGCCACGGGCAAGGGCTTCGCGATCGGGTCGGCGGCGCTGACGGCCCTGGCGCTGCTCGCGGCCTACGTGGAGGAGGTCCGGATCGGCTTCGACCGCTGGGGTCAGGCCGTGGCCGAGAACGTCGAGGGCACGCCCGACCAATACCTCACCGTCGGCGGCAAGCGCACGCAGCTCACCGAGGGACAGTGGGTGAAACTCTCCAAGGGCATCGCCGTGAAGCTCGGCCCGGAGCCGGAGAAGAACAGCACGTGGATGGTGCTCGAGCCGAGCGCCCTGCCCGAGTTCGCCAAGCTCCCCGCCAAGAGCCTCCTCGAGCCCACGCCCGATGCGGAGACGATCAAGAAGCTCGAGAGCGAGCGGCGGATCGTCGAGGTGAAGAAGGCCTACATGGCCGACTACATGCGGTTCTACGACGTGACGCTCATGAACCCGAAGGTGCTCGTGGGCATGTTCATCGGGGCCATGAGCGTGTTCGTGTTCTGCGCGCTGACGATGAAGGCCGTGGGCCGGGCCGCGAAGGGCATGGTGGAGGAGGTCCGTCGGCAGTTCCGCGAGAAGCCGGGCATCATGCAGGGCACCGACACCCCCGACTACGCCGCGCCCGTCGCCATCAGCACGAAGGCGGCCCAGAAGGAGATGGTGTTTCCGTCGCTCTTGGCCCTCGTGGTGCCGATCGTGGTGGGGCTGCTCCTCGGCGTGGGCGGCGTGATGGGGCTCCTCGTGGGCGGCCTGACGACCGGCTTCTGCGTGGCCGTCTTCATGGCCAACGCGGGCGGCGCCTGGGACAACGCCAAGAAGCACATCGAGGGGGGGGTGCACGGCGGCAAGGGGACCGAGGCCCACAAGGCCGCGGTCGTGGGCGACACCGTGGGCGATCCGTTCAAGGACACGAGCGGCCCGAGCCTCAACATCCTCGTGAAGCTCATGAGCATGGTGAGCGTGGTGGTCGCCGGCCTCGTCGTGCGGTACTCGCTCGAGGCTCTCGGCATCTTTTGAGTGACCTGACGCACCCAACGGAAGCCGGGGCTGCCCGTACCATCTCGTCCGGACGTTCGCTGCGGGCATCCGTGCCCTCCGCTCACTCGGAGGTGGCTACGCTCCCGCCCTCCGGGCTGCGCTTGCCACCTACGCCGGCTCGATGGCACGGGCAACCCCGGCTCCTCCCCGGTGGTGAGGGGCAAATGTCATGTCGTTTGGCACTGCGGGACGGGACGAGGCCGGCGTAGGGGATGAAGAGCCGGCGCGGCGGCTTCTGCCGCCGCGGGTGTCCGACATGCGTCATGCGAGAATGGCTTGGGGCTGCCCATCCCCTCGAGACGGCGTGGGTGACACCCAGTAAAGCCCCCTGGCGGAAGCCGGGGGACTCCGGGTGGGAAGGCCACCCAGCGACCCATGCACATTTGGTATCGCCCAACGCCCCGGAGTCCTGTCGAGGAAGAGGAATAGTCCTGGGCGGTCTCGCCCAATAACCCGGAGTCCCGTCGCTTCCGCTCCGGGCTTGTAAGGAGATCACACCCAGCGTGCATCGTGATTGGGCGCGTCTACACTCGCGTCCATGCAACCCGGTTTTTCGTTCACGCTCGATGCGACTGACGAAGCCGCACGCGCGGGGGTGCTGACCACGCCGCACGGCAGCGTGAACACGCCGCTGTTCATGCCCGTGGCGACGGCCGGCACGGTGAAGGGGGTGGACATCGGCCGCGTGGCCGAGACCGGGGCCGGCATGATCCTCTCCAATGCCTACCACCTGCACCTCCGGCCCGGCGAGGAGACCGTGGAGCGGGCCGGTGGACTGGCCGCGTTCATGGGCTGGCACGGGCCCACGCTCACCGACTCCGGCGGCTTCCAGGTCTTCAGCCTCGCCAAGCAGGTGAAGGTCACGGAGGAAGGGGCCTTCTTCCGCTCGCACATCGACGGCAGCCCGGTCGCGTTCACGCCCGAGAACTCCATGCGGATCCAGGAGCGGATCGGGGCCGACGTGGCCATGCAGATGGACCACGTGGTGTCGCTGCCCGCGCCGCGCGAGCTGGTGGCCGACGCGATGCAGCGGTCGCTGCGTTGGGCCGCACGATGCCGGGCGGCGCATCGCCGGGCCGACCAGGCCCTGTTCGGGATCGTGCAGGGCGGGCTCGAGGCCGACCTCCGCGCCGAGAGCGCGGCGGGACTCCGCGAGATCGGCTTCGCGGGCTATGCGGTCGGTGGACTCTCCGTGGGCGAGGGGCCGGAGGCGATGGTCGCGACGCTTCACGCCACGACGCCCAACCTGCCGGCCGACCGGCCCCGGTACCTCATGGGCGTGGGCCAGCCGTGGGACATCGTGGCCGGTGTGGCCGCGGGCATCGACATGTTCGACTGCGTGCTGCCCACCCGCTGCGGCCGCAACTCCCTGGTCTACACGTTCGCGGGCCCGCTGCGGCTGCGCAACGCCGTGCATGCCGCCGCCGACGGGCCGCTCGAGGACGGCTGCCCGTGCGTCGCCTGCCGGCACGGCCGGGGCTACCTGCGGCACCTGTTCCTCGCCGGGGAGATGCTCGGACCCGTGCTCGCGAGCATCCACAACCTCACCTTCTACCAGCGGCTCGTGGCCCGCCTCCGCGCCGCGATCGTCGCGGGCCGCCTCGCGGCCGCGGCGGCCGCGCTGCTCGGCGACCTGCGGGGCGAGCCGCGCCGCGCGGACGACCCGCGCGGCTGAAGGATCGCGTGCAGCCCGGACCGCGGGCCGGCGGACAAGACCGCCGCGCGCCGGCGACACTACATTTTCGGGGCTTCGGCCGCCGCGGCGCCGAGGAACCACGCGCGCCATCCGGAATGCCGAACCTGCCCGCCATGCTGCTCCCGCTCCTCGCCGCCTCCGGGGGGCTGCTCGCCCAGGCGGCGCCGCCGGCGGAGGCGCCACCGGACTTCCTGCGCGGACTCGTCAACACGCTGCCCATCGCGATGATCGTGATGGCGGCCTACCTGCTGCTCTTCCGGCCGGAACGCGAGAAGCAGCGCCGCCAGCAGACGCTCCTCGCGGGCCTCAAGAAGAACGACCGCGTGATCACGGCCGCCGGCATCTGCGGCACGGTGGCCGCCGTCGACCGGGAGGCCGACCGCGTCACGCTGAAGATCGACGACAGCGCCAAGATCACCGTCACCCTCGCGAGCGTCGCCCAGGTGCTGGGCGACAAGCCGGCCGAGGCCGCGACGGGCTGAACCTTCCCGGGAACACCAGGCATGCACTTCTCCGCCATCACGGCCGTCCTCGTCGCCCAGGCGGCCGTCGCGACCGAACTCCCGTGGTATCGCGAGCCCTCGGGGCAGGCGCTGATCACGATCGCCGCCGTGGCCGGTCCCACGTTCGTGGCCTGGCTGCTGGCGAAGCGGCTGCGGGCCGCCGACA
>JBJTIV010000307.1:0-11560 GCA_046095145.1 Planctomycetaceae bacterium | reverse complement strand
AGCTCGTCATCGGTGGCCGCGTGGGGCTCGATGAATTCGAGGGCCGCGCCGGCGGCCGCATGGGCCTCGAGCCGGCGCGGTTCGAGGTCGTGCCGGGCATCGCAGGGGCGGAGTTCTCCCCGGGCGGCGCCCGGGCCTGGTTCGCGGTCGCCAGGCGGACGTGACCCCGGGCCGAGCGGCGAGACGTGCGGCCGATGCGGCTCTATCCCTCCGACCGCTGGCCGTTGCCGCTTCCCGACGGCCACCGCTTCCCGGCCGCAAAATACGCGCTCCTGCGGCGCCGGCTCGAGGCCCATGCGGCCGCCGGCGCGGCCCTCGAATTCATCGAGCCCCACGCGGCCACCGATGACGAGCTCGTGCGGGTGCACGACCGGGCCTACGTGGGCCGCGTGCTCGCCGGCCGGCTGTCGCGGGAGGAGGTGCGGCGGATCGGCTTTCCGTGGAGCCCCGAGCTCGTGGCGCGGTCGCTCCGCAGCACCGGCGCCGCCGTCGACGCCGCGGCGGCCGCGCTCGCCGACGGCGTGGCGGCGAGCCTCGCCGGCGGCACGCACCACGCGGGCACCGACTGGGGCGAGGGCTACTGCGTGTTCAACGACACGGCCGTCGCCGCCCGCGAGATGCAGGCCTGCGGCGCGGTCGAGCGGGTGGTCATCGTCGACTGCGACGTGCACCAGGGCAACGGGACGGCGCAGATCTTCGCCGCCGACGAGACCGTGTTCACGCTCTCGATCCACGGCGCCCGCAACTTCCCCCTGCGGAAGCACCCGGGCTCGCTCGACGTGGATCTCGAGGACGGCACCGGCGACGACGCCTACCTCGCGGCGCTCGCCCCGGCGCTCGGTGCGGCGTTCAGCCGCGGCCGCCCCGACCTCGTGCTCTACATCGCCGGCGCCGATCCCTTCGCCGGCGACCGGCTCGGCCGGCTCGCGCTCACGAAGGCCGGCCTGCTGGCCCGCGACCGCCTGGTGCTCGGCGCCTGCCGGCAGGCCGGCGTGCCGGTGGCGATCGTGTGCGGCGGCGGCTACGCGACCGACCTCGGCGACGTGGTCGACATCCACGCGGCGACGATGCTCGAGGCCGCCGGCGGGTGAGCCGGCGGAGGCGGCGGCGCCGGGGCCGGGCGGAACTGTCCGCCGCGTCTCGAGCGGGGATTTCAGCGGGGTTTTGCCGCGGCGCGGCGCGGATTCCTACCGTTCCGGGCCCTCGGGAGGAGGCTCCCCGCGTGGGGCCGGCCTCCGGTGTCCCGAGATTCACGTGAAGGGTTTCTCCGATGGCTCGCAAGATCCTCGTTCGACTGGTTGGGGTGCTCACCTGCATGGCCGCAGTCGTGACGGGATTCGATGCGGAAGCGGGATGGCGGCACCGCCGGTGCTGCTCCAACTCCTGCTGCTATTCCTCGTGCTACACGCCGTGCTACTCGTCGTGTGCCAGCTCGTGCGGCTGCGCCTCGACGTGCTACACCTACCGCGACGCCTGCGGGTACTGCCACACCGGCTGCGGGTGGACCACCGTGGTGTCCGCACCGGTGATCGCCACCAGCGACTGCTGCGTGGCGTCGACCACGGCCACTCCGGCGACCGCGACGCAGGCCGCCGCGCCCGCGCCGGCCGCTCCGGCTTCCACCACGCCCGTGCGTGTGGTGTCAGCCACCGCCCGCTGACCGGCACGCCGCCCGCGGCCCGCGGCCGCATCGGCACCGGTCCCATTCGGCCCCGCGTGGAGGCGTCCGCCCCCACGCGGGGCTTCTTTTTTATGGTGCGGAAGTGCCGGGACCGCACCGATGTCGTGCGACGATCCACGCGACCCTCATCCCGCGGCCAGGGCCAGCCGGTCGGCCTCGCAGGCCAGCGCCACCGCGGCCACGCTGTCGGTCTCGGTGAGCCGGCGGATGTGGTTCGGATCGCGGATCCGCGCCAGTTGGTCGGCCGCCAGGTCGTGCACCACCTCGCCGTAGATCTGCAGCTTCTCCAAGCCCAGCGAGAAGTCGATCGCCACGAGTTCGGCCGCCTCGAAGTCGCGGAACCGGCCGCGGATGCGGCGGGCCGCGGCGGCGTAGCGATCGACCGTGCGGAGCGCGGCCCGGGGCAGCATGGCGGCCAGCGACGCGGCCGCGTCGTCGTCCACGAGCGCCCGCACCTCGCCGTGCGTGGGCACCCAGTCATAGAGCCGCACCTCGCCGCGCTCGAACACCAGCCGCAGCTCCTGCCGGTCGAGCCGCGACGGCTGGTGGAAGCCGTGCTCGTAGTGGAAGAGCACGCCGGCATGGCGGTCGGCCGTGGCGTCCGGCCGCGGCACGCGGGCCGGGCCGCCGTGGTGGTTCATCCGGTAGCGGCACGTGCAGCACACCTGCTCCTCGACGGCGTGGCCGTCGGCGGCGCCGTGGTCCGTCGGCCGCAGGCTCCGTGCGGCGGCCACCACCGTGCCCGCTCCGAGCCACGAGGCCACGAGGTCGAAGAAGTGGACGCCGTGCTCCACGAAGATGCCGCCGCTGGCGGCCCGGTCCCAGAACCAATGGCCGCGGCCGAGTCCCTCATCGGCGGCCTCGTTGACGAACAGCCCGTGGATCAGGCCGCCGAGGATCCGCGACTCGATGATCCGGTGCACCGCGTGGGCCAGCGGGTTGTAGCGCTCGACGAGGTTGGCCACGCACACGAGACCGCTGCGGACGGCCAGCGACTCGAGGTCCTCGGCGTCGGCGAGCGTGGTGGCCAGCGGCTTCTCCACGAGCGCGTGCTTTCCGGCGCGGAGCGCGGCGGCGGCCTGGGCGTGGGGCAGGGCCGGCGGCGTGGCGCTGTCGACCAGGTCGATGTCGGCCGCGGCCAGGACCGCCTCCGGGGCGCGCGGCTCCGAGCGGAGTTCGTCGGCCGCGCGGCGTGCGGCCGCCGGGTCGACGTCGGCCACGGCCCCGATGATCACGCCGGGGAGCCGGCGGTATTGGGCCATCGAGAACCGCGCGAAGGCGCCGCAGCCGACGAGCCCCACGCGGATCGTCCGCAGGGCGGAAGTGCCGCCGGGCTGCGGGCGGGTGGCGGACGAGGGCGACAGCGCAGGCGCAGCACCCGCGGGAACGGTGGCCATGGCGGCGGCTCCACGAGGAGCATCCCTGCGGAGGGAAACGTCCCTGCGGAACACCGGGCCCTTCGCCCGGGCGGCACCACCCTGCCGCGGCAATGCTACGCGCGGCCGGCCGCCCGGGGCCACTCGGCGGCTGCCGGCCCATGCGGGACCGCCTGCGCAGCCTCCGCCTCGTCGACGGACCCGCTCTCGCCGCCTTGCGGCGTGAAGGCTGCCCACCACACCGCGGGTGTCACCGCGCTCGCCACGGCGCGCACGCTGCCGTCCATGAAGCCCACGTTGATCGAACCGCCGGCGTGCGGCGACTGGGCCACCAGAGGGTTGCAGTCGCCGGGATGCAGGCCTAGCGGGGCCATGGCCGCCGGGTATCTCGGCCCGAGCGGCCTCTTGTGTTGTTCTCGGCCGGTCCCAAAGGCTTCGATATGAAAGCGGATTGCTGACTAAACGTCGGCGATCGCTTCATCCGCAGTGTCTCCCTGGCCAACCACGCAGCCAGCAAACCCGAGAGGGTATGCGACAAACCCATCTTCGTGCTGCTCCACAATGATTTTGTATTTGGTCGAACTCATGGCGGGCTCCAAGAAAGCAGGAGATCAACGTCACACTATGAACGTTCTGCGGTGTCAGCAAGTGTGACTATGCAGCCATTCCCGGTTCCTGATGCCAGCGGTTTTCCCGGGCTGCTCGCGGGAAACGCCTGCGAGATCGCCTCGTCGTCCATGCCTTCGACAGCCACGACCTTGGTGGGCGAGCCGTGACCGCTCACCTTCCGTCGACCATCGCCTCCCAGAACTCCGCCTCACCCGACCCCGAGTTGTGGTCGGTGCCCTCGACGACCCGCAGCGTGGCCACTCCGGGCGGGAACTTCGCGATCAGCCGCTGCGCGTCGGCGAGCGGCACGAGTTCGTCATGGGACGCGGCGATCAGGAGCGTGGGACAGGTCACTTGGGGGGCATATCGCCACGACTCGTACCTGTCGTGAAGCAGAAGGCTCATCGGCAGGAAGGGGGCTGCTCGCGTGGCAATCGACAGGATGCTCTCGAACGGTGTGATCAGGACCAGCCGGGAGACGGGCTCCTCGGCCGCGAGTTGAATCGCGAGACTGCTGCCGAGGCTGCGGCCCACGACGATCACGTCCGGATGGCGGGCATGAACGAGCGTGAAGAGGGCCCGGGCGTCGCTGCGAAGGGCGGCTTCCGACGGGCGGCCGGAGCTGCCGCTGTAGCCACGGTAATGCATGGCGTAGACGGCGCGATCCGGAAACATGTCAGCCAGCTCCGGCGCCGTGTAGGCCACGTCCTCGGCGTTGCCTCCGAAAAACAGCAGGGCCTTTTGGCCGTCATGAGGCCTCGTGGAAACCCGCACCGTGGCACCGGGCACCTCGAGCGTGAACGCCTCGGCGTGGGCGGGCGTCACCCGTGTCGGCATGTAGATGAACGACCGCTGAAAGATGAAGAAGATGACGCAGATTCCGGCGTAGACGCCGATGGCGATCGTGAGCAGGCTCCAGAGCATGCGGCGGGTTCTCATTGGCACGTGATCGCGGGACACGCCTCACGCAAACCGGCCCTGCACCATGAGGCGGACGGTTCCTCGTGGGCCGCGAAGTCTAGCGGGCCGCCCGCCGCGCGAGCAGCCGGTCGAGGACCTCCGTCGCGTCGGTGAGCAGCGGCGAGTGGCCGAGGTAGCGCTCCGCCATCTCGCGTTTGCCACGGGCGAGGAGCGTGGCGTAGACGTGCAGCTCGAAGTGCAGCCGCAGGCGGCGCTCCGCCTCGTGCTCGCCGACGCTGCGGAACACGCCCATGAGCGCCTCGGCGGTGGAGAGCTGCGTCGGCGTCGGTTGGTCGCGGAGCCAGTAGCGGCTTGGCTCGTGGCCCGCATCCGGCAGGCGGATGCAGCGGCCGAGACGCTCGACGGCGCGGAGCATCTCGCCGGCCTGCCGCCACGTGCCGTCGAGCAGGAGGACCGGCTGCCGGGAGCCGCGTGCCCCGTCGGTCGCGGCTGATGGCGTCGGCAGCGGGTTGCCGCCGGGATGAAGGATCCAGAGGTCGCGGCCCGGTTCGATGGCGTCGGCCGGAAACCCCGTGGCCGTGAAGAACCGGGTCTCGCGCTGGAAGAGATGCCGCTCGGCGCCGGTCACCGCCCGGGCGACGAGCGTGCCGGTGCTCGAGGGCTTCCGCTGCTCGCCGCGGTGGATGAGCACGTGGACCGCGAGCTGCGACTCGACCGGCGGGAGCATGTCGCACGTGCACCACCGCGGCGGCAGGCTGCAGCGCGGGCAGCGGGCGGCACCGGCAAGAACGACGCTGCGGCCCATGCGTGATCCGGAGGGAGAACTCTATGATCGGGGCTTGATCCTAACCGGCCGCCGCCATCGCCGACGCGACCTCTCCCGTGGAAGCCGTGCATGACCGACATCCCGTGGATCGAGTGGTACCAGAGCCTCGCGAAGCCGTCGTGGACGCCGGCTCCGCGCACGATCGGCCTCATCTGGCAGATCCTCTACCCAATCATCATCGCGACCTTCGGCTACGTGTTCGTGCAGGCCGCGCGGAGCCGGCTGCCGCTCGTCGTCGCCGTGCCGTTCGCGATCAATCTCGCGGCGAACCTGATCTTCACGCCGATCCAGTTCGGCATGCGGAATCTGCCGCTGGCGGCGGTGGATATCCTCGTCGTCTGGGGCACGATCGTCTGGATGATGCTGGCCGTGTGGCCGTACCATCGCTGGGTTGCCGTGGCCCAGGTGCCCTACTTCATCTGGGTCTCGATCGCCACGGTGCTGCAGCTCTCGATCACGTGGATGAATCGGGGCTGACGCCGAGAGGAGGCAACGCATGGCCGACATCACGCCGGGCCGCTACCGGCATTACAAGGGCAACGAATACACCGTGCTTGGCGTCGCCCGGCACAGCGAGACGCTCGAGCAGCTCGTCGTATACCGGCAGGAATACGGCGACCGGGGCCTCTGGGTGCGGCCGGCGGCGATGTTCGGCGAGACCGTGATGGTGGACGGCAAGCCGGTGCCGAGGTTCACGGCTCTCGAGGCTCCCGCGAACGGCGGATGAGGTTCTCGCGATACTCCGCCAGTTTCCGGGCCCCCAGATATCCGGCCGGCAGCTGACGTGGACCAAGGTTGTCCCTGCGGGTGGTCACAATCGGAGAAGCCCGGAAGGAGGATTCGATGATCGGACCAGCGAAGAATCGTCTGCATGATTACGAGGCCGGTTGGCTCACGCTGCTCGTCAGCATGCGCGTGGCGACGGAGGAAGAGGCTCGGGCCGCGATGAATCGAGTGGCCCGAAAGGCCATCGACGACACGGAGGAGCGGCGGGAGCAGCGCCGCAGGGATCGCAAGCGGCGGCGGAACTCGGACTGAGGGACGACCTCTGACGGGTCGGCTATGACACGCTCCACCGAGGGATGAGTGATTGCGGCAGAGGGGGTGCTTGGCTATAATGCTCGTGCATCAAGATCGACACGAGAAGAAAGGACGACGTGTCGTGTGAGCCTGGCCGAGTGGCTGGGCTCGCTACCGAGCCTCTGCAACGGCAAACGGTGCTACCCGAAAAGGGGATGTGCGTGAGGTGCGTTGCCTCACGAAACAATAGTGCAGCAAGTCGGCGAAACCTGACTTGGGTCTGATCCTGATCTTGATGCGTTCACCTTCAGGGAGAACGCACGATGCCCCGTGGATTTCAGTCTGCACGGATCGATGACAGCAACACGCGCCACCACCTCTGGCTGAACCAGGGCGGCAGCGTGGGTGGATTCTGGTGGGTGCACTTCACGCTCCACTTCGAGGGCAGGAAGCGGCGAATCCGGCGGTCGCTGAAGACGCCTGACCTCCAGACTGCGATCGCCCGCCGCGACGCCTTGTTTCTGAAGCTCCAGACCGAAGGCGAGGAAGTCCCCGACCGGGCGCCTCGTCGCCGTCGTCGGCGCGTCGCAGACAAGGAGTCGTCGATGCTCGCGACAGTCTCGTGAGTCGCGTCGATCACCAGCACCCAAACTCGCAGGGAGCCCCTTCAATCATGTCACACCGCAAACCTAACCAGTGGCCGTTCAGCCGTAGCCGCACAGCGTTGATCTCCGAGGCCGACACGCTCTTCGCACAGGCGAAGCATTACGTCGCGAAAGCCGAGGTCTACCCGCCTCCGCACTGGTTTCATCGACGCGCAGCGGACACGTTCTTCGAAGCTGCGCAGCGATACCAGGAGGCCGGGCTCGGCCTGATGGCGAAGGTCCTCTTCGGCTACGCGAAGGACTGCTACGCCCGCAACGGGCAGGCCGAGCGTGCATCGCAGTGTGGGGACCTGGTGAAGACGCTCGCGGTGCACTGGGGGAGGTGTGCCGATGAGTGAGTCACCGATCCCGATCCACGAGAGGCTCGCGCTGCTCGCCGAGGCCGACGACCTCTTCAAGCAGGGAGTCGACGCCAACAACGCCGGCGACTGGTCGGGCTACGGCCCTCGGGAGTGCTGGGAAGAAGCAGTGCATGCGTTCGACGCAGCCGCCGTGAAATACCGCGACCTCGGACTCGGCATGAAGGCTCGCGAGGCGTGGTCTCGATCGGCCGAGTGTCACCGGAAGATTGCTGGGGAACACATGAGGTTCGCCAAGCACTGCGAGGAGAATCGTGACGCTGTGGAGATTCACTGGGATGAGGAGGGCAACACCGATGGGTGACAGCGACGGCTACGTGATTTCCTGTCCGTTCTGCGGCTCGGAGGATGAGTGCAAGCATCTCGTGGCGGCGCCGCGAAGGGCGAGAGCCTCGATCCGGCCGGGTACGAACACGGCCCGGAGACCGTGCCGCACCTCTACAAGGATCAGCCCCATCTCCTGAAGAAAGGCACATCCGATGACATCCGGCCCACCTGAAAACCCGCCAGTCGAGAACTTCAACCTGCCTCTCGTGCAGGACTTCCCACCGCATGGATTCCCTCCCTACCTCGGGCTCGGGTGGCTGAACACCGACTCCATCCATCAGGCTCCCGGGGAGTCGATCGCCGAGTACCGCGTGGGCGACGACCTCGTCTACCGCCTTCGGGGCACGTTCGATCCAGAGGAGAACCCGGGCGTCTCGACTGCCTGCGGCGCGACGAACGCGACGTGGGACATCGAGGAGTTCTTCGGCGGGAAGCCGTGGCGAAAGACGTCGGGCTACCAGACGCTCTCGCAGGTTTTCTTCCATCACCACGCGGAGCAGCTGCCGACCGAAAACCCTCGCATCGCCGAAGTCTTCCGTCGGCTCACGGACGACCACCACGTCGCCCTCAGGTGCAAGAACGCCTGCTCGTACCTGATGTTCCCGGCCGGCTACGTGTACGCGATTCGGCTGCCCCTCACCGAGGAGACGCTCGAGAACCTCAAGAAGTTACTCTCCGAAGGACTCGACGACGACCTACCCGCGCCGTGGCCCAGAGCCGACAACCCGCAGTCCGTCGCGATCATCAAGGCAGACCATAACTTCCAGGTAACGTTCGAGCGAGGGGCCGTCTGCGACATGACGGTCGCCCTGATCCGCCTCACGCAGACGCTTGATCGGCTCCAGGCCGCGAAAGCCATCGCGGGACCGGTGCACCTGCGGCCCGAGGTGCTCTACGCCCACGAGCGACACCGGAAGTACTCGCAGGTCTACCCCGGCCGGCTCCGAGACGGCGTCATGGCGTACGAGGTCATCCCGATCGACGACGACATGCCCCATCTCGAGGAACTCGCCCAGGTCTTCGCCGTCGATGCCTTCGATCTGTTCACGCTCATCGACGAAGCGCTGCAGTGGAACGCCCGATCATCGACTGACTCGGGAGGCGACTATGCCAATAATTGATCCGTGCGTGATCCGACTCATGGCGGAGGGTGCCAGCATCGAGATCTTCGGGCACAAGGAGACCGACGGCTGTTGGCGGTTCATCGGCCGGGGCATGAACATGGAGATCGAGGACGACGGCAACGACGCGGTGCACGTAGACGGCATCCCGTGGTGCAGGGACCTGTCTGCGGCGTTGCCGGAAGGGTTCTGGATCAAGTTCATCCCGATGCATGTTCATCCTGAATTGCGCGGGTGGTTTCGCGACCGCTACGAGGCCGCCGTGGCGTCGCTGCCGGCCTATCAGCGTGAGATGCACGGCGAGTACCGCCACCGGAAATGGAAGGCGTTGTTCGACTCGACGCCTCCCGACCGATGGAGTGAGGCAGACGCGTTCTGATCAGCCCCAACCTTCGCCCGTGGAGCACGAACCAGTCATGAAACGCATCGTCGTCCTCTCCGGGGCCGGGATCAGCGCCGAGAGCGGCCTGCAGACATTCCGCGGTGCCGACGGGCTCTGGGAGGGACACCGCGTCGAGGACGTGGCGACGCCGGAGGCGTGGGCCGCGAACCCCGAGCTCGTGCTCGACTTCTACAACCAGCGGCGGCGGGCGGTGCGGGCAGCGGTTCCCAACGCCGCACACGAAGCGCTCGTCGATCTCGAGCGGGCCTACGACGTGCGGATCGTCACGCAGAACGTCGACGACCTCCACGAGCGTGCCGGCTCGAGGAACGTGCTCCACCTCCACGGCGAAATCATGCTCGCCCGCAGCACCCGCGACCCGCGGCGCATCCGGCACCTCGGCGATGCGGACATCCACCTTGGCGACCGCTGCGAGCTCGGCAGCCAACTGCGGCCGCACATCGTCTGGTTTGGCGAGATGGTGCCGGCGATGGACGAGGCGGTGGACCTCGTCGCAGCCGCCGACGTCCTGCTCGTCGTGGGCACGTCGCTGCAGGTCTACCCGGCGGCGGGCCTCGTCTTCGAGGCGCCAAAGCGGGCCCGCCGGATCGTGGTGAACCCGGACATCCCCGAGGAGGTCTCCGGGCCGGCGTTCGAAGTCGTCGCCAAGACGGCGACCGTCGGCGTGCCGCAGGTCGTTGCCGATTTACTGGCATCGACCGCAGTCTGAGGACGCCATTGAGGCCGAGGGGGGCCACAGAAGCAATCGGACCGGCGCCCGATCGAGTCATGCAATCTTCGTCATAGCGCCACTTTCAGCCGGCTCGACTTCGTCGTGATGGGTAATCGTGGTGGCTGGCATTGGATTCGTCCGCCAGCGGCCGTATAGGCCCGCACGAGCTGGTCGAGGGATACATCCGGGGCGCCGACCTCGATCTTGGCGACCCGCGGCTGCGTGGTGCCGATCCGCTCGCCAAGCTGTTTCTGAGAGAGACCGCTCGCCTGGCGTTGCCGACGAATGGCGAGAGCCAGGGTCAACCGCAACTCGACGAGTTGGCGCTCTTCAGCAGTGAGCCCGAGAAAATCCGCCGCCTCTCCAATCCGCCAGCCGGCGGCGGTGAGAGCCTTTCGTTTCCTGCTCTTCAGGGTCATGGCGTTACCGTTCAGTGCCTTCGCGGCACGCTTCGTCGTAGGCCTTGAGCCTTTGCTTGCACTGGCGGACGATTTCATGGGGTAACCGTTGGGTTTTCTTGGGAAACACGTCCACGATGATCACCGCGTCGTCGTCGAGTCGGTAGATGATTCGCCAGTTGTGCTCCGCGTCTCGAACTCGTAGCTCCGCACACCTCTGCCCGATCGTCGGCAGCGGGCGGGAGTGCGGCATCGACAGCTGCTCACCTGCCTGCAGCAGGCCCAGCAACAGCCCCGCCTCGATTCGGCCGCCCGGGGTGAACGGCGGCGACTTCACGCGACCGTGCAACCAAACGACCGGCTTTCGCTGCTCGTTCTCAGGCACCGGAATCATATATCGGATCCGATATGTTGGCAACGTGCGGCTGTTTTTGGCGCCGATAGCCAGAAGTGTACAGACGTACCGTATTCCGTCAACGCCGGCGGGGCCATGCTTGGGCCCCGGACCAAGGTCGTCCCGGGCGTTCGTAGACTGCCGGCGATGGAGTCGGCCGCAGGTCGAAAGTCGATCCGCACAGGTTGAAAACCTGTGCTACTCCCGCACCACTGACCCGATCGGCCGCTCTGGCCGCGGCTCGCCGAGCGGCTGCCGGAGGCAGCCTCCTAGCCGTCATCAAAACAGACTTCGATGAGGCTGCCGACCTGTACGTCTTGAGCTGCTCGAGCGACGGCGGATGTGTTGCGGCTGATCCGTGGCCACGACGTGGTCATCAGGATCACGATGCCGAGGCGAATTCGGCGCAGGTCGTGCTGGTGACGAAGACTCTGGTCAGTCGAGACCAAGACTTCGTAGCCATTGAGTATCGCGATTGCGAGCAACTCGCCGTTTTTGAGTTGGTCCCATCCTTTTTCAAAGACCGTGTCGACTTCATGCTCAGCGAGCGCCCTGCGGAGCGGAGCGGGCGTGCCCTGGTCGAACAGGATCTTCATGCAGAGGCTTGGAGTTCGAGGCTTGCGGCCGCGAATTCAAGCACGGCTTCGACCTGTTCCCGGGTGACCCCTGGAAACCACTCGACGAACTGATCGACGGTGGCTCCGTCTTCGAGATTCTCAAACAAGGCCCGCACCGGAACCCGCGTGTT
>JBJTIV010000306.1:0-2490 GCA_046095145.1 Planctomycetaceae bacterium | reverse complement strand
GGGAAATTACGGCGACACGCTCGCGATCAACATCGGCTGGGGTCTGGCCGTAGTGATGGGCGTGTACGTCGCGGCGGGCGTCTCGGGGGCCCACCTCAATCCTGCCGTCACGCTCGCGCTGGCGGTGCACCGCGGCTTCCCGTGGCGGAAGGTGGTGCCCTACGCCGCCGCGCAACTCGCCGGCGCGTTCGTGGCGGCGGCGCTCGTGTGGTTGACCTACCGCGGCGCGCTCGACGCCTTCGACGGTGGCACGCGGCAGGTGCTCGGCCCGCAGGGCACGGCCGGCATCTTCGCCACCTATCCGCAGGCCTGGCTGGGCATCTGGGGCGGGCTCGTCGATCAGATCGTGGGCACGGCGCTCCTGGTCGGCGTGATCTTCGCGATCTCCGACACGCGCAACGCCCCGCCGCCGGCCGGCCTCGCGCCGGTGATCGTGGGCCTGCTCGTGGTGGCGATCGGGCTCTCGTTCGGCCTCAACGCGGGCTACGCCATCAATCCGGCCCGTGACCTGGGGCCGCGGCTGCTCACGGCGGTGGCCGGGTGGGGCGGCGAGGTCTTCCGGGCGGGCGGCGGCTGGTGGTGGGTGCCGATCGTGGGCCCGCTCATCGGCGGCGTGATCGGCGGCTGGCTCTACGACGCCTGCGTGGGCGGCCGGTTTCCGCGCTCCGACGGCTGACCTCGGCGACGGGCGCCGCGGGCCGTGGCACAGCGCCCCGGGCTCGTCCCTGCCGGGCCTACCGTCCCCGGGACGGCCACGCGACACGCAACTCCGACACGGACACCGTCGCCGAGCCGACGATCCTCGAGTCGACGGCGTCGGTCGCGGTCAACGTCTGCAGGCCCACGGTCTTGAAAGTCACGCGCACCGAGGCATAGCCGCCGCGAAAGGTCACCGTGGTGGGCAACACCGCCGCCGGATCGGAGCTTGCCAGGTTCACGGTGCCGGCGAACGACGTCACCACCCGGCCGCTGGCATCCAGCGCGACAAGCCGCCCCGAGACCGGCATCCCGACCGCTGCGAACCTCGGCATGAGCACCGCGAAGCGGGTCACGACGAGTGGCGGAGCGACCGTGGTGGAGGCGGTGGCCGTGATGGACCCGTCCGGCCCGCCTCTCACCGTGAGGCTCTGGGTTCCCACGGTGGCGAAGGTCACGCGGGCCTCCGCCCGGCCGTCGCGGAAGGTCACGGTGGCCGGCAGCGTGGCGGCGGAGTCGGTGGTCGTGAGCGCCGCGGTGCCGTTGTAGCCGCGCATCGGCTCGCCCGCGGCATCGCGTGCCACGATCCTCACCTCGGTCGCCGTACCCGCACGCACGCTCGGCCGCAGGAGCAGCGCAAAGCTCGTGAGCACCTGAGGCTCCGCGACGACCGTGTTGGCCGTGGCCGTGAGCGAGACGTCGGCCTGGTCGGTGACCGTCAGGCTCTGCGGACCTGCGGTGCGGAAGGTGGCGGACACGAAGGCCCGGCCGCCGACGAACGTCACCGTGGCAGGCACCGTGGCCGCCGAGTCGGTCGTCGTGACGGCGACCGTGCCCGTGTAGGTGGGCACCAGTTTGCCGTCGGCCGCCACCGCGGAGAGATACACGCCCGTGGCCACGCCGTTGCGGACCTCGCCGGGCATTGCGGCGACCAATCTGGCCGCCGTGAGCGGTTCGGCCACGGTCGTGCTGGTGGTGGTCGTGATCGCGGCATTGGTCGTGTCCGTCGCCGTCAGCGTTTGCGTGCCGACCGTGAGGAACGTCGCGGTGAAGACCGCACGGCCGTCGCGGAGCGTCACCGTCGCCGGGAACGTGGCCTGCGGATCGGAGGAAGAGAGCGCGACGGAGCCGGAATATGTCACCGGATAGTTGTTGGCGTTGAGCGCCATGACGGCCACCCGCACCGGCATGCCGTTGGCGACGCTCGTCGGCATGATCAACGCGAGTGTGGCGACCACGGGCTGCGGCGTGACGCTGGGCGGCGGCTCGGTGCCGTCAGAACTCGGGGCGATGGGCAGTCCGACGGTGAGGCTGAGCACGGCCCGCGTCTCGAGCTGCTCGAGATCGAGGCGGCCGGTGGAAGAACGCGGCCGCCGGGAATCACGACGTGACGATCGCATGGAAGGATTCCTTCGCAGTGTGGTGGAGGGACCGTTGACCGTATCGGTCCATCAGTTTCCCGCCATCGAGCCTTGCCCCAGATTCGCGGAAGGATAACACAAGCCTCGCCCACGCCGCCATCGTCGCGGCAATCCCTCCAGGGCCCGCTCCGGCGGCAGGGCGACGTGTTCGGCGGGGGGTCAGGATGTGCCAGGGAGGACGGGTCAGGGCGAGATGGAAAGGCCGTCCAGGCAGAGTCGTCCCGTGGCTCCATTGAGGCCGGCCTGGAAGATGGCCTCGCGGCAGGCCGCGGGAACCTCGATCCGCTCCGACTTCGTCTGCCACTCGGCCTGGTCCGCCGGAAACGGGCCGAGGACGGCGCGGCCGCAGGGCAGCCGCTGGGCGTCGAAGAAG
>JBJTIV010000305.1:0-3674 GCA_046095145.1 Planctomycetaceae bacterium | reverse complement strand
CCGGAGTCGGGATCGCGCAGGTGCGGCAGGGTCGCGCCCGCGACGGGCGACGGGGGCGACGGCGGCGTGATCGATTCCATACGCGTCCACGGCGCTCGGCTGCCGCGGCGGGGCCGACGGGCTGGCACGGCCGCCGGGCGCGGGGTAGAGTTTCGTCGGTTCCGACGGTGACATCATACCCGTCCCCGCCCGCCGTCCCGCCCGCACGATGAGCCAAGAAACCCTCGACGAACGCACCCGCTGGGTCTACGACGAACGCACCTTCCCCGTGTGGAACCGGTCGTTCGACAAGGATGCCCGGCAGGAGATGATCCACGACGATCTCTGGGCGGGCCGCAGCATCGCGATCCTGCTGGCCGTGCTCGTGGCCATCGGGCTGACCCTGTCGATCGTCACGCTCCTGTTCGTGATGAACTGGCGGTAGGCCGCCGGACAGCAGCATTGATACCCCCCTGGTGGCGTGGGTAGACTCCGGACGTCCGGCTGCGGGGGAGTCGCCGGACGCGCCACCGGCCGACCGGCCTTCCATGCCCGCGTTGCACGCACCGCCCGCGCAGTGGATCGCGCTCGTCGCGCCGGCGAAGCTCAACCTCTCGCTCGCCGTGCTCGCCCGGCGGCCCGACGGCTACCACGACATCGAGTCGTTGATGGGGGGCGTGACGCTGGGCGACGGCCTGGCCGTCCGCGCCACGGCGGAGCCCGGCTTCCGGCTGGCCGTGCGGTACGGCCCGGATCTTGCCGCCACGCCGCTGGCCCGCGACGTTCCCGCCGGCCGCGACAACCTCGTGGTCCGCGCCGCCGAGGCGCTGGCCGCCGCGGCGGGCGTGGAGCGCGGGCTGGAAATCGATCTCGTGAAACGCGTGCCCGCGGGCGCCGGGCTGGGCGGCGGCTCGAGCGACGCCGCGGAGCACGGCCGCGGCGCGGCGCGGGCCTGGGGACTCGACTGGTCGCGCGAGCGACTGGCCGCCATCGGCGCCACGATCGGCAGCGACGTGCCCTTCTTCTTGGGCGACGGCCCGGCGATCGCCGGCGGCCGCGGCGAACGACTGGAACCCGTCGCCGGCATGCCGCCGCTGCCGGCCGTGATCGCCTGCCCCGCCACGGGACTGTCGACCGCCGCGGTGTACGCCGCATGCGTGCCCGACCCGGCCCGCCGCGGCAACGCCATGCGGCTGGCGACGGCGCTGACCCGGGGTGACCTCCGCGGGGCGGTTTCCTGGCTCTCCAACGCGCTCGAGGCACCGGCGCGGCGACTGTGTCCCGATGTCGACCGGCTGCTCGCGGCCATGTCGGCAGCCGGGGCGGTCGGCCCGCGGCTCACCGGCAGCGGCAGCGCCTGCTTCGCGCTGGCCCGCACGGCCACGGAGGCCCGCGGCATCGCCGCGCGGCTCACCGCCGCCCGCGGGCCGGACGGCGGGCGGCTCTGGCCGGGCGTTTTCACGGTCAGGCTCGTGACGGCGGCGGGCGGGGTGGCGACGGGGTGACGGGCGGCGGCTCCACCGGAGCGGGCGCATGCACATCTCCGAGGTCCGGATCAAGCTCGTGGGCAACGCAGCCGAGCGGCTGCTGGCCTTCTGCTCGATCACCATCGACGGCGCGTTCGTGGTCCGCGATCTCAAGCTCATCGGCGGCCCGACGGGGCCGTTCGTGGCCATGCCGAGCCGCAAGCTCTGCACGCACTGCCGCGACTGCGGCCACAAGAACGCGATGAAGGCCGCCTTCTGCAACCAGTGCGGCGGCCGGCTCTCCGGCGGCGACCCGCCCCGCGACGGCGACGGCCGCCTGCGGCTCTACGTCGACATCGCGCACCCCATCAACGCCTCCTGTCGCGACCTGATCCAGCGGCGGATCGTGGAGGAATACGAGGCCGAGCTCGTCCGCGCCCGCGAGCCGGGCTACATCTCCCGCTACGAGGGCCTCGGCGACGAGGAACGCCCACGGCGCTAGCGGACGCGTTCGCCCCGGCGGCCAATGCGGAAGCGAACGCGACAGGGCTCCCTCGACCGCGGCCCCGACCGCCGCCTCGGCGGGAGGCCGCGTGCCGCCGCTCCGCGGCGGCCCTGCGAGCCCGGAGGTGCGAGCAGCAGGCCGTCTGGCCGAACCTCGGCTTCGGCCGCGACGGCCCAAGCGAACACGGGCAGGATGCCCGTGGTTCGCGTGAAGTCAGTGCCGCACGAGCGCGTGGAAGTCGGCGGTGAGCCGCTTCGTGACCGGGCCGGGGACGCCCGCGCCGATCCGGCGGCCGTCGATCTCCACCACCGGGATCACCTCCGCGGCGGTGCCCGTGAGGAAGCACTCGTCGGCCGTGTAGAGGTCGTGCCGCACGAGCGTGGCCTCGCGGCAGTCGATGGACGCGGCGTGCGCCAGTTCCATGACGGCGTTGCGGGTGATGCCCTCGAGGATGCCGGCGTCGGGCGGCGGCGTGAGCAGGACGCCCGACCGCACCACGAAGATGTTGTCGCCGGTGCACTCGGCCACCTCGCCCTTGTGGTTGAGCATCAGCGCCTCGACGCAGCCCGCCTGGAGGCCCTCGAGCTTGGCCATGATGTTGTTCAGGTAGTTGAGCGACTTGATCCGCGGGGAGAGGGCGGCCGACTGGGTCCGCTGGGTGGCGGCCGTCACGATCCGCAGGCCCTGCTCGTAGAACTCCGCCGGGTAGAGGGCGATCGTGTCGGCGATCACGATCACCTGCGGGTGCTTCGTGCGGTTGGGGTCGAGCCCCAGGGAGCCGGCGCCGCGCGTGACCACGAGCCGCACGTAGCCGTCGGCGAGCTGGTTGGCCGCGAGGGTGTCGACCACGGCCTTGGCCACGGCCGCCTTGGCCAGCGGGATCTCCAGGCAGATCGCCCGGGCGCTGGCGTAGAGCCGGTCGAGGTGGGCGTCGAGCCGGAACACCCTGCCGCCGTAGCTCCGCAGGCCCTCGAACACGCCGTCGCCGTAGAGCAGGCCGTGGTCGAAGACGCTCACACGGGCCTCGTCCTCAGGGACGAGGCGGTCGTTCATGAAGATGATCCGCGGCATGGGCCCACCTGCGTCACGCGTCTTCGACGCGGCCGGCCGACAGCCGCACGATCCGGTCGGCCCGCCGGGCGATCGCCGCGTCGTGCGTGACGAGCACTATAGAAAGCCCGTCGCGACGGTTCAAATCGCAGAGCGTGTCGAGGATTTCCCCCCCGGTCGCCTCGTCGAGGTTGCCCGTGGGCTCGTCGGCCAGCAGGAGCCGCGGCCGGCCGATGAGCGCCCGCGCGATCGCCACGCGCTGCATCTCGCCGCCCGACAGCTGCCGAGGCCTGTGGTGCAGCCGGCCGCCGAGGCCGAAGCGCTCGAGGAGCGCCCGGGCCCGGGCCCGCATCTCGCCGCGGACGCGGAGCCACTCGAAGACGCCGTGCCGCACCATGAGGGGCGCGAGCACGTTCTCCAGGGCGTCGAGTTCCGGGAGCAGGTGGTAGGCCTGGAACACCATCCCCAGGGCCGTGTTCCGCAGCCGGTCGCGGTGGACCGCGGGCACGTCGTCGATCCGCCCGCCGTCGAGCTCGATCGTGCCGGCGTCGGGCGCGTCGAGCAGGCCCATGAGGTGCAACAGCGTGCTCTTTCCCGAGCCGCTCTGGCCGACGACCGCCACGAATTCCCCGGCGTCGACGGCGAAGTCCACGCCGCGCAGCACCTCCAGCATG
>JBJTIV010000304.1:0-8905 GCA_046095145.1 Planctomycetaceae bacterium | reverse complement strand
CCCGCCCGCGACATTGCCCCGTGGTGCAGCCGGCGACTGGCTCGTGCCGGCGAGGAAGTTGTCGATCGCCGCGCCGTCCCGCAGGTGCGTGAAGTAGCGGGCCATCTCGATCCGCTGCTTCTTCTCCGTGATGTCGGCGTGCAGCTCGCCGCGGACCTCCTCGGGCTTCACCGGCGCCGGATCCGTGAAACCCTCGCAGAAGATCACCATGAACCGGTCGGCCACCTGCACCACGCCCGAGAGCTCGCCCGGCTCGAGCGCGAAGGCCTCCCGCTCGAGCGCCGGCTGGCCGCCCCAGCGGCGGATCGGCGGCACCTCGCCGCGGAGCGACCGCGTCGTGGGGTCGACCGAGCAGCGCTCGGCCAGGTCGCCCACGTGCTCGGCCGTGGGGTTCTGACGGGCCAGCTGCCAGACCTCCTGGGCCCGCCGCTGGCTGTCGAGCACGATGATCCGGCAGCGGGCCCGCGGGCCGAAGGTCGCCGCGAACGCGCGGTCGAGATCCTCCTGCGTCACCGGCACGCCGCCCACCAGCTTCTTGAGGGCCACGGTCGACCAGACCACGTCGTCCACGTAGTAGCGCAGCGGCAGCCGCTCATCCCTGGCCATCCGCTCCATCCAGGCGTTCACGTCGGGCGTGCCGTCGGACCGGCGGACCCCGAGCGACTCGGCCGCCCGGGCGATCTCGGCGTCCATGTCGGCCTGCGACACGGCCTGCTTCGCGGCGGCGAGCGCCTGCTCGATGAGCAGCCGCGTGATCAGCAGTTCGAGCACGTCGCCGCCGTGCCGGTCAAGGCAGGCCTCGCGCACCAGATCGAGCGGCACGGGCTCCCCGTTGACGAGCGCGGCCACGCCGGGCCGGGCGGCCGCCTGGGCCGGGTCGTTGAGCACGTTCGCGATCGTGGCCCCCTCCTGGAGCTGCCGAAACACGTCGCTCGACGCCTGGCGGCTCTTCCGCTCGCGGATCTCCTCGACGAGCTTCGGCCGCACGTCCTCGAGCGTGGTCGTGTCGGCCGGCAGGTGGCCCTCGCACTTGATGACGATGAATTGGTCGGCCACCTGCACGACCTCGGAGATCTGGCCCGCCTCGAGGGCGAAGGCCGCCCGGTCGAACTGCGGCTCGCCGGAATGAAGGCGGACGGGCTGCACCCAGCCGTTGGCGCTCGCGCTGCCCACGTCGCCGGAGTGCTGCCGGGCCAGGGCCGGGAAGCCGTCGGGCGCGGCCAGCGCCAGCGCCCGGATCCGCTCGGCGTCGGCCCGCGTGCGCGACACGATGATCCGCGCCTTCACGGCCGGCCCGAACTGCTTCTCGAAGGCCTCCTGCACCTCGTCGGGGGTCGGTTCCACGGCCGCGCTTGCCAGGCGGCGCAGCGCGATCATCGGCCACACGATCTCCTCGGCGTACTGCCGGGGCGTGACCCCGCGCTCCTGCCGGATGAGGTCGATCCACTTGTCGCGGGGCACGCCGAATCGCCGCGACATCGTGTCGATCTCGGCGTCGACGTCGGCGGCCGTGACGCTCACGCCCGCCCGGCGGCAGGCCTGCTCGATGAGCCGGCGGTTGACGATGGTCTCCAGCACGACCTGGCCGTGGCGGCCGAGGCACTCGGCGGCCAGGCGCTCGCGCGTGATCTCGCCACCGTTGACGAGGGCCACGGGCTGTGCGGCCGCGGGAGGCTTCGCGGACGCGTCGGCCGCCGGCGCGGACCGCTGCGGAGGGGCCTTGGCGTCGGCCGAGGGGCCCCCGGCGGAGAACCGCCAGGCCACCGCCGCGGCCACGATCACCACCGCCGCGCCCACCTCGCGCGCGTATCGCCACCCCATCCACGTGCGCAGCATCGACTCGCCCTCCTTGGCGGTCCGGGGCCGGCGGCGGCCCGGATTCGCGTGCGATCATCGGCCAGGCCGCCAGACCGATCAAGGCGAACCGGGCGACTGCGGCCCCGCGGGCCGCGGCGTTTGCCCCGCCGTTCGACCGCCGCGTAGGCTCTCGCTCCACCCCGTCGCCCCCAGATTCCCCAGCATGTCGACAGCCTCCGATTCGGACGTTCCGGGCTGCCTTGCCGAACTCGGCCTGCGGCCGCCGGTCACGCTCGACGACGTCAAGCAGACCTACCTCTCCAAGGCGAAGCTCGCCCATCCCGACCGCGGCGGCGACCCCGCGGCGTTCGTGCGACTCCGCGCCGCCTACGAGGAGGCGATCGACTACGTCACCTTCAAGGCCAGCAAGATCGAGTGGCTCGCGGCCCGGATCGAGGCCTATGCCGAGCAGCAGGACGTGGTCACCGCGGCGATCGAGCGGGGCGGCGAGGCCGCGATGGAGGAGACCGACTGGCTCCGCAAGCAGTTCGGCGAGGACTTCGGCCACGTGGCCGACAAGCTCGTGTCGCTGCGGCTCAACGGCCCCGCCGCCGACGACACCTTCGCCATCCTCGTCGGCTTCCGCGCCGACTCGCTCAAGGATCTCGCCGTGCTCGACCTCGCCGGCGGCTCCATCACCGACGAGGGGCTCCTGCAGCTCAAGGGGCTGAAGAACCTCCGGCACCTCGACCTGCGCGGCACGGCGGTCGGCAAGCTGGGCGTCGAGGCGGCCGGCTGGTTCGAGCACCTGGAGTTCCTGGGCCTGCCCAAGGGCTCGGTGGGGATGCTCGCGCGGCTGGGCATGCCGCGGCGCGTGAAGCTGGAACTGGGCTGACCGCGAGGGCCCGCGCCATGGCCGACGACGCGTTCCTGGAGCGGTCGGTGACGGTGCCGCAGGACGGCGAGCCGCAGCCGTTCCGCTACCGGCTCCTCAGGCCTGCACGGCCGGAGCCCGGCCGCACCTATCCGGTCGTGCTCTTCCTGCACGGCTCCGGCGAGCGGGGCAGCGACAACGCGGCCCAGCTCAAGTTCCTGCCCACCTGGCTGGCGGAGCCCGCCCTGCAGGCCAGGCACCCGTGCCTCGTGATCGCCCCGCAGTGCCGCACCGACCACAAGTGGGTCGAGACGCCCTGGCAGGACCCACGCGGCGCGCCGCAGCCCGCCGAGCCGAGCGTCGACCTCGCCGCGGCCGTCGCCGCGCTCGACGCCGTCCTCGCGGCCGAGCCTGCCGATCCCGACCGCGTCCTGCTCACGGGCCTGTCGATGGGCGGCTACGGCACCTGGGACCTGGCCGCGCGGTCTCCCGAACGCTTCGCCGCGGCGCTGCCGATCTGCGGTGGCGGCGACGCGGCGACCGCACCGCGGCTGGTGACGCTGCCGATCTGGGCCTTTCACGGCGCCGACGACCGTCTCGTCCCGCCGGAGCGGTCGCGGGCCATGGTCGAGGCGATCCGGACCGCCGGCGGCGCGCCGAAATACACCTAGTTCGCCGGCGTCGGCCACGACTCGTGGACGCCCGCCTACCGCGATCCCGCGGTGCTCGACTGGTTCTTCGCGCAGCGTCGGGAACGCTGACCCGGCCTCACTCGGGAAACAGCCGCGTCGACAGGTAGCGCTCGCCGAGGTCGGGCAGCACCACGACCACGAGCTTGCCGGCGTGCTCGGGCCGCCGGGCCACCTGCAGGGCGCCCCAGGCGGCGGCGCCGCAGCTGATCCCGCACATCAGCCCCTCGCGCTTGGCCATCTGCCGGGCCGTCTCCATCGCGTCCTCGTCATCCACGCGGATCACCTCGTCGATGACGTCGAGGTTGAGGATCTCGGGAATGAAGCCGGCGCCGATGCCCTGGATGGTGTGGCGACCCGGCTTGATCGGCTGCCCGGAGAGCTTCTGCGTGATCACCGGGCTGTTGGCCGGCTCCACCGCCACCACCTTGACGCCCGGCTTGTGCTGCTTGAGCACCTCGCCCACGCCGGTGATCGTGCCGCCGGTGCCCACGCCGCACACGACCACGTCCACCTGGCCCTCGGTGTCCTCCCAGATCTCGCGGGCGGTCGTGCGCCGGTGCACCTCGGGATTCGCCGGGTTCCGGAACTGCTGCGGCATGAAGAACTGGCTCGACGACTTCGTGATCTCCTCCGCGTGGCGGACCGCGCCCGGCATGCCCTCCGCCGCCGGCGTGAGCACGAGTTCCGCGCCGAGCGCCTTGAGCATCCGCCGCCGCTCCAGGCTCATGCTCTCGGGCATGGTGACGCGGAGCTTGTAGCCGCGGGCCGCGCAGACGTAGGCCAGGCCGATGCCGGTGTTGCCGCTCGTGGGCTCGATGATCACCGTCTCGGGGCCGATCCGCCCCTCCTGCTCCGCCGCGTCGACCATCGCGCAGGCGATCCGGTCCTTCACGCTCCACAGCGGGTTCATGTTCTCGATCTTGCCGACGACCGTGGCCACGCAGCCCTCGGTCACGCGCCTGAGCCGCACGAGCGGCGTGCGGCCGATGCACTGCGTGATGTCGTCCCGGATCCCCGCCGGCATCTTTCCCGTCACCATGGCTCGTGCTTCTCCGGTGGACTCGGGCGGCGGGATCGCTTCCTCGCTCCGCCGCCTCCGACGCCGGGATTATCGGCGACGGCCGGGCCTGGCGAAACAGCAAAAGCGTCGCCGCGGGCCGCCGCCCCCGGCCGCCCTTGATCCGTCACGGGCTGCGGTCGGGCGGGCCGCACGCCGAACCAGTTCCGCCGCGATCACGTATCCTCACGACGTCCGTCCACGACGCCGGAAGGATGCCGCGATCACCCCCTCGACTGCCGCCCCGCCCGAGGTCCCGTCGCCCGACGCCGCGGTCGCTCCGATCGCGGAGGCGGCGGCGGTCCGTGTCGCTGCCCTGCGGTCCCCGACTGACGCGGCCGGGCCCGACGATCGGCCGGTCCTCCTCGCCGTCGACTCCGACGTGACGCTCGCCGGAGCCCCGGCCACCGAGCGGCTGGTCGTGACGCCAGACCGGCTCACGGTCGCCCGTGACGGGGCGATCGTCCGGGACGTCCCCTGGTCGGGCGTGACGCAGGTCCGCACCACGTCGGGTCTCGGCGGCGGCTCGCTCCAGGTGCGGGTCGACGGCGCCTGGGTCGACCTGCTCAGGCATTCCAACGCCCTGGCCAGCCGCTTCCACAAGGTCTCCCGCGCGCTCGAGCGGGCCCGCGACGACATCCTGGCCGGCCGGCGACGCGAGCCGCTCGACATCGACGGCTCGCTCGACCCGCCGCGCTGCGGCGGCTGCGGCCTGCGGCTCGTGCACGACGACGACGCCTGCCCGCGCTGCCTCAACAAGGGCCGGATCCTGGCCCGCGTGGGCGCGCTGTTGGCCCCGCACGCCCGCGGCGCGGCCTTCCTCTGCCTGCTCACGTTCGTGGGCGTGGTCGCCGAACTCGTGCCGCCGAAGCTCCAGCAATACATGGTCGACGAGATCCTCTCGGTTCGCGGCGGCGAGGCGGCAGGGGCGGCCGGCGGGGCACTGCCCGACTTCCGCACGGCCCTGCTCGTGGTCGTGCTGGCGCTGGCCTGCTCGCGGGTGCTGCTCTCGGCCGTGGGCGTGCTCAAGGGCCGGCTGGCCGCCGCGATCGGCACCGGGATCACGGCGTCGCTCCGCGAGGAGATGGTGCGGAAGCTCCAGGGGCTCTCGGTGGCCTACTACGACCGCCACCAGGTGGGCTCGATGATCGGCCGCGTGGCCCACGACAGCGAGGTGCTCCACGGCCTCGTCCACCAGGTGACCGGCGGCTTCCTGCTGCAGATCGTGCAGCTGGTCGCGGTGGGGGCGATGCTCGTCTGGATCAACCCCAAGCTCGCCGCCTTCACCCTCATTCCCGTGCCGCTGGTGATCCTCGGCTCGTGGATCTTCTGGCGCCACGTCTACCCGCGGCACTACCGGCTCTGGGACGCCTCCAGCAAGCAGATGGCCCGGCTCTCGTGGATGCTCTCCGGGATCCGGGTGGTGAAGGCCTTCGCGCAGGAGGACGCCGAGGAGGAACGCTTCCGCGAGTCGAGCGACCACCTCCGCTCCTGGCGGCGCTGGGTCGAGAACATCAACACGACCTACGCCGCCTCCATGCAGATCGTGTTCAGCCTGGGCGGGCTCATCGTCTGGTACGTCGGCGGCCGCGACGTGATCGGCGGCTCGATGACGCTCGGGCAGCTGATCGCGTTCCTGGCCTACCTGGCGATGTTCTACGCGCCGCTCGGGGCCCTCTCGAACTTCACGACCTGGCTGACGAGCTTCCTGTCTGGCAGCCAGCGGGTGCTCGAACTGCTCGACACGCCGGCGGTGGTCACGGATCCCGCGGCGCCCGAGCCTTGGACCGCGGGGGGCGGCGAGGTCCGCTTCGAGGACGTGACCTTCGGCTACGACCCCAACCAGCCGGTGCTCCACGGCGTGTCGTTCACCGTGCAGCCGGGCGAGATGGTGGGCATCGTGGGCCGCTCGGGCTCGGGGAAGTCGACGCTCGTGAGCCTGCTGGCCCGGTTTCACGACGTGCAGGAGGGGCGGATCACGGTGGACGGCCACGACATCCGTGCCCTCTCCAGCCGCGATCTGCGGGAGAAGCTCGGGATCGTGTTCCAGGACTCGTTCCTGTTCCGTGGCACGATCTGGCGGAACCTCGCCTACGGCCGGCCCGACGCCACGATCGACGAGTGCCTCGCCGCCGCGCGGGCCGCCGGCGCGCACGACTTCATCTGCCGCCAGCCGCTGGCCTACGAGACCCTGCTCGGTGAGCACGGGGCGGGCCTCTCCGGCGGCGAGAAGCAGCGGCTCTCCATCGCCCGCACGCTCCTCTATGACCCGCGGATCCTGGTGCTCGACGAGGCCACGAGCAACATCGACGCCGAGGCGGAGAAGGCGATTCAGGAGGCCCTCGCCGCGCTCGTCCGCGGCCGCACCACGATCGCCATCGCCCATCGGCTCTCCACCCTCCGCGCCGCCGACCGGATCCTGGCCTTCGAGCGGGGCCGGCTCGTCGAGCAGGGCACCCACGCCGAGCTGCTGGCCGCCGACGGGCTCTACGCGCGGCTGGTCCGCATCCAGACGCAGGTCACGAAGCAGCCCACGGTCGACACGCTGCTCACCGAACCCGACGCCGCGCCGGCGGAAGCCGAGACCGACCTCCCGGCGACGGCTGGAATCGCCTGGCTCGATCCCGCGGACCACCGCTTCACGGTCGGCCCCCACGATCGCATCGACCTGTGCCGCAGCGGCGACCTCGTCGCTGCGGGCGTGTTCGTCGTCCGCGCCTGGCCGGCATCCCATCCCGAGGCGTATCTCGCCGTCCGCGGCTGGACCGAGACCGGCGACGAGGTCGAATGGGGCATGATCCGGTCGCTCGCCGACTGGCCGCCAGCCGACCGCGAGATCGTGCGGCAGGCGCTCTCGCGCCGGGCGCTCGTGCGCGAAATCCGCCGAATTCACGATGTCCGCCTGGCCCTCGGCTACCTCGACTTCGACGTCGGCACCGACGCCGGCCGCCGGACGTTCACGACCCGCTGGACGCATTCGCAGGCCACCGACTTCGGCGCGGGCGGCAAAATGCTCGTGGACGTTGACGACAACCGCTGGCTCGTCCGGCGGGTCGACGACCTGCCGCCCGCCGACCGGGAGCGGTTTCTGCACTATATTTACTGGTGACGCCCCTACCCAGAGCCGGGGATGGCAGTGTGGCTGTTCCCGGGGCGGGATCGGGTTCGTTGCGGGAGCCCGCATGGGCCACTACAACGTGGGTCAGGACATCGGTCGGAGCATCCTGCGGGATCGGCTCCGGTCCCGATTCGCTCGTCAGGGACGACGGGACAATCCTGACTACGGATTTCCGGTTTTTCCCTTTCTTCTGGAGACGAGTGATGAACATCGTGGATCTGATTTCGAGCCAGTTGTCCGGTGACGTGATCGGCAAACTCGGCGGCCTCATCGGCGCCGACCAGTCCCAGACGCAGACGGCGACCAACGCCGCCGTGCCGGCCCTGCTCGGCCTGTTCGGCAAGATGGCCTCGACGAACTCCGGCGCCGACCAACTCGCAAAGGCGATGGGCGGCCTCGACCTCGGCATGCTCGGCAACCTCGCCGGCGCGCTCGGCGGCAGCCAGGCCTCCTCCATCGGCAGCCTCGGCAGCAGCCTGCTCGGCTCGCTCCTCGGCGGCAACACCACCTCGAAGGTGGTCGAGACGGTCGCCTCCTTCGCCGGCATGAAGCCCGGCATCATGCGGACGCTGCTCGGCTACCTAACGCCGATCGTGCTCGGCATGGTGGCCAAGCAGTTCACCGGCCGCCCCGACGCTGCGGGCGTCTCGCGGCTGTTCTCCGAGCAGGCGGGCAACATCCGCGGCGCCCTGCCGCGGGGCCTGTCGCTGCCCGACCTCGCCCTCGGCGCGGTCTCGGGCGGTCGGCCGAGCGAGCCGGTCCGCCACGGCGGCCGCAGCCATGAGCCCGAGTCCTCCGGCATGCCCGGCTGGCTCCTGCCCCTGCTGCTGCTCGGCGCGCTCGGCCTGGGCTGGTACCTCTGGCAGCAGAGCCAGAAGATGGCCGTCGAGCCCAAGGCCGTAGCCGTCCGCGAGGTCGCAAAGAAAGGCCCGATCACGGTCGACCGCACGGAGGTCATCGAGCGGCAGGGCAGGAAACTCGTCGATTCGGTCGCCGAGACGATCTCGATCGACCCCAAGTTCCTCGAAGCGGGCAAGGTTGCGGGCACGCTGTTCACAGATCTCCAGAAGATCCTCGGCGGCGTGACGGACGAGGCCGGAGCCCGGGCAGCCCTTCCGGAGCTCGAGCGGCTCGCCCCGATGCTGACGACGCTCGAGACGGAGACGGCGAACCTTCCGGCCGACGAGAAGCCGGCGTTCGCCAGGATCATCGGTGAGAACCTCGGCGGGCTCGGCAAGCTCGTCGACAAGGCGATGGCCTTCCCGGGCGTGAGGGACGTGCTCGGCCCGGTGGTCACACCGATGGTGGAGACACTGACCCGGCTCGCGAAGTGAGCCGCGTCGTCGTCTGATGCATGCGTCCGGCCC
>JBJTIV010000303.1:0-7868 GCA_046095145.1 Planctomycetaceae bacterium | reverse complement strand
GTCCACGGCGAGGCATTTCGGCGGATCTTCGACCGGGCGGGGCGGGACTTCTACGCCGTGGACCCGGCCCTCTTCGCCCCCGCCCGACTCGACCTGGTGAGCCTGGAGACGGGACGCCTCCACCGCTTCGGCCGCCTCGAGCCCGAACTGGTGTCGGCCTCGTTTTCCAGCTGAAAGACCGGCGTTTTGGACGCGGACAGTTGGCAGATGAGAAACGCTGCCGCTGCCTGCTTTCTGAGCAGCCACCACCCTGCCTGGCATGCGGGCAGCGCTGCCCGAAATCGAGTCGCACCAGCCGGTGTGGCTGCAAGTCGTTGCTGTGATTGCACTTCTCGCGTGCGCTTGACCGCCTGCAAAAGGTTTGTCGTCACCCGGCTCACGAGGTCCCCGATGGACGGGAACCGCCGGGTTCAAGCGAGGACTGCGATCGCACCATGTCGTCAACCACTCCCTCCAATGCCCCCATCCTGCCAAAGCCTTTTCACCACGCCGCCGCGGCCGTCCTGCATACGGCCGAACGGCTGTTCGCCATGGAGCCGGAATGGGTGGTCTTCTTCCGGGAGGTGCTCGGGGTCGACGGCATCGTCTCGCGGACCTTCGGATCGGGTGACGCCCGACTGCGGTTCGAATGCACGCCGCAATACGCCCGCATCCGCGAGATGCTCGATTCGCTCCGGTCGCGGCAGCGGGATCGGCCGGCCGACCGCGAGGCCAACCGCGTGGTGACCGTCCGCATGCCGCGCTCGCTCCACGAGGCCCTCAAGGCCGAGGCGGCCGACCGGCGGATGAGCATCAACACGCTGTGCATCGCCAAGCTCCTCCAGGCGCTCGACGAGGGCGCGACAGCTCGCGTCGACGGCGGTGAGCCGACTTCGGCTCCGAAGCGGGCCGCCCGGCGGCCGCGCTGACGCCACGCGGCGGCGCAGGGCGGCAGGGCCGGCGTGGTCCTGTAAGCCGGGTTCTGGACCCGCCTCGGGGCGGGCGACGAGCAGTTGACTCTGACGGCGGTTGCCCGCCGTCTCCAGCAGCCTACCCGGAGGTGAGACGCGGCGGGCCGCCGCGCGCCGGCCCCGAGGGACCGGACTTCCTCCTGCTTGGCCTTGCTCCCGATGGGGTTTGCCGAGCCAGGCCGGTCACCCGACCTGCTGGTGAGCTCTTACCTCACCGTTTCACCCTTGCCTGCGGGGCGAACCCCGCCGGCGGTTTGCTTTCTGTGGCACTGTCCCTGGCCTCGCGGCCGGTGGGCGTTACCCACCATCGAGCCCTGCGGAGCCCGGACTTTCCTCCCGCCGCGCACGCGCGGCCGGCGGTCGTCCGGTCCACTCCGACCCTGCCGGAGGAAAGTATACCCGACGCCGACGCCGCGCTCGGCGTCGCGCAGCCCCTCCGGCGTTGCCGTGGGCCCGGTGAACCGACGGGTTGACCGAGCCGAAGGTCAGAACTAGCGTTGCAAGAAGAGGCGTCGAGGCCGGCGCCGCGGAGGAGCACGTCGATGCTGGCTGCCGGATCCTATGGTGAACTCGTTCCGGTCGGGGGTGGTGACCCGATCCCGCTGCTGAGCACGTCGCTCGTCGTCGGCCGGCGGGAGAGTTCCGACATCGTCCTGCGGTTCCCCAACGTCTCGGGCCGCCACTGCGAACTCGTCGTCATCGACGGCTACTGGATGGCCAAGGACCTCGGCAGCAGCAACGGCACGAAGATCAACGGCGTCCGGGTCGCGGAACAGCGGCTCGAGCCGGGTGACAAACTGGCGGTGGCCAACCACGAATTCGAGATCCTCTACGAGCCGTCGCGTTTGGGCGCCGTGGCCCGACCCGCGGAGCCGGCGGCTCCCGCGGGCCTGTTCAGCCGGTCGCTCCTGGAAACGGCGGGCCTCGAGGCCCGGCGGGCCGCCGAGGGCCGCGGCGTCGAGAAGCCGCGGAAGTCCCGGCCCTGACGCCGGGCCGGGCGGCCGCGGTTGATACGATAGAGTCATGGGGAAACCGCGCAAGATCCGCATCGAATTCCGCAAGAATCGATCGGTGCGCCGCCGCGACGGCGACCTCACGCAGGCAGCCCGCGACGGGGGCGATCATGCCGACGACCACGTCGCCGCCGAGCGCATCTCCGGCAAGGGCGAGCTGACTCGGAAGCGCACGGTGCGCTCCCGCGAGGCGCCCGACGACGACGCCGACGGGCTCGCCGTGATGCCGGCCGTGGACCGCGGCTGGCGCGGGCAGGTGCTCAACGTGCACGGCCTCGAGACCTTCGTCGCCGGGCCCGAGGGCCACGTGGAGCGGTGCACGCTGCGTCGGCTGCTCCGCAGCCTGGCCACGGACCAGCGGCATCCGGTGGCTGCCGGCGACTGGGTGCGGGTCGCCGACGGCGTCATCCAGGCGGTGGAGCCGCGCCGCAACTCGCTCTCGCGCGACAGCCGGGGCCGGCGGCACGTGATCGTGGCCAACGTGGACCAACTCGTGATCGTGGGCAGCGCCGCCCGGCCAGACCTCAAGCCGGCGCTCATCGACCGGCTGATCGTGGCCGCCGAGTCGGCCGGCATCCGGCCGCTGGTGTGCATCAACAAGATCGACCTCGTCGAGCCCGCGAGCCTCGTGCCCCTGGCCGGGATCTACGCGCGGATGGGCTACCCGGTGATCCTCTGCGCCGCGGCGACGGGCCAGGGCAGCGCGCGGCTGGCGGCCGAACTGCCCGGGCGGGTCACGGCCGTGGTCGGCCAGAGCGGCGTGGGCAAGTCGTCGCTGCTCAACGCGCTCGACCCGGCGCTGGCGCTGCCGGTCGCGGAGGTCAGCCGCGAGAACGAGAAGGGCCGCCACACCACCACGACCGCGCGGCTCCTGCGGCACCGCCTCGACGGCTGGTTCGTCGACACCCCCGGCGTGCGCCAGTTCGCCCTCTGGCAGCTGGTGCCCGCCGAGGCGCCCGCGGCCTTTCGCGACCTGCGGCCGGTGGCGAACCTGTGCCGCTATCCCGACTGCACGCATGCGCACGAGACCGACTGCGCCGTCAAGGACGCCGTGGCCGACGGCCTGCTCGACACCCGGCGCTGGGAGAGTTGCCGCGGCCTCGCCGGAGGCGGCGCGGGCCGTGACATGGAGGACGACGAGTGAAGGATCGCGGCCGGACGACGGGCGTGCGGAGCGAGCGGGCGGTGCTCGTGGGCGTGTTCCTCGACGGGCCGGCGGACCCCGAGGCGCCGCTGGAAGAACTCTCCGGCCTGGCGGCGACGGCCGGCGCCCGGGTCGTGGGCGAGCTCACGCAGCGCCGCGAGCGGCCCGACCAGACCACCTACCTGGGATCGGGCAAGGTCCGCGAGCTCGCCGGCCTCGTCGCCCGACACGACGCCGACGTGGTCGTGTTCGACAACGACCTCTCGCCCGCGCAGACGCGCAACCTGGAGCGGGAACTGGGCGTGAAGGTGCTCGACCGTTCGGAGGTGATCCTCGACATCTTCGCCGCGCGGGCCCGCACCCACGAGGCCCGGCTCGCCGTCGAGCTCGCGCAGCTGGAATACTCCCTGCCGCGGCTGAAGCGGATGTGGACCCACCTGTCGCGGCTCAAGATGGGGATCGGCATGCGCGGCCCCGGCGAGAAGCAGCTCGAGGTTGACCGCCGGCTCGTCGAGAAGCGGATCCGCGACCTGCGGCACGAGATCGACGAGATCCACGCCCGCCGCGAGCGGCAGGTGGCCTCGCGGCACGCCCACATGACCGTGTCGCTCGTGGGCTACACCAACGCCGGCAAGAGCACGCTCTTGAATGCGCTCACCGGCGCCGACGAGCTCGCCGCCGACAAGCTGTTCGCCACGCTCGACACCCGCACCCGCCGCTGGCGGCTGCCGGGCTGGGGCCCGGTGCTGCTCTCCGACACGGTGGGCTTCATCCGCGACCTGCCGCACCGGCTGATCGCCAGCTTCAAGGCCACGCTCGAGGAGACGCGGCAGGCCGATCTGCTGCTCCACGTGGCGGACGCCTCGAGTCCGCTCGTCGACGCGCAGGTGGCCGCGGTCCGCGCGGTGCTCGAGGAGCTCGGCGTGGACGAGAAGGACACGCTGCTGGTGCTCAACAAGGTCGACGCCCTGCCCGACCGCGCCTCGCGCGACGCCGTGCTCGCCCGCTACCCGCAGGCGCTGTCGATCTCGGCGCGGACGGGCCGCGGGCTGCCGGCGCTGGCCCGCGCGGTGAGTGACTGCCTGGGCCGCGGCTTCCGCGACATCGACGTGCTCACCGACCCGGGCAACGGCCGGCTGCTCGCCTGGCTCGGCCGCCACGGCGAGGTGCTGTCGCGGCACTTCGCGGCCGACCGCGTCACGATCCACTGCCGCATTCCCGCCGCGCTCGTCGGCCGGATCGCGGAGGCCGACGCCGAGGTCCGGCCGCACGCGCCCGCCGCCCGGGCGGCGTCCTCGTGAAGGATCCGCACGTGTCCGCGGTCGCCGCCGCCCCGACTCGGTCCGCCCCGCGCCGTGGCCGCCGCCGGCTGTCGGGCCTGCGGGTGCTCGTCACCGGGGCGTCCTCGGGCGTGGGCGCGGCCCTGGCCCGCGCGCTGGCCGCCCGCGGCGCGCGGGTGCTGGCCACGGCGCGCCGCGCCGAGCGGCTCGCGGCCCTGGCCGCCGAACGCGCGGCGACGCCGATCCTCTGGGAGGCGGGCGACCTCACCGACGCCGGCTTCCGCGCGCGACTGGTGGAGGCCGCGGCCGCGCGGCTGGGCGGGCTCGACGTCGTCGTCGCGGCGGCGGGCTGCGGCGCGATCGGCCGCTTCGACGCCGCCGCGGCCGCCACGCTCGACCGCGTCATGGACGTCGACTTCCGGGCGCCGGTCGAGCTCGTGCGGCTCTGCCTGCCGCTGCTCCGGGCGGGCGCCGATCCCGCGGTCGTGCTCGTGGGCTCGATCCTCGGCCGGTATCCCCTGCCGCTCCACGGCGAGTACTGCGCCGCCAAGGCGGCGCTGGCGTCGTTCGCCGGCAGCCTGCGGGTGGAGCTCGCGGCCGATCGCGTCGACGTGATGCTCGTGAGCCTCGGGCCCACGGAGTCGGAGTTCTGGGAGGGGCTCGTGGCGGGCCGCCGGCCGGCCTGGTCGCAGGGCCAACGCATGCCCACCGCCCGCGCCGCCGCCGCGATCGTGTCCGGGCTCGAGCACCGCGCGCGGGAGCTGCTGCCGGGCTGGCAGGCGAAGGGCTACGCCCTGCTCGCCCGGCTCTGCCCCGCCATGATCGACGCGCTCGTGGCCAGGCGTCTTCGCGCGCACGAGGAAGGCGACGCGTGAGCCGCGACGACCAGCCGGAGACCGCCCCCGATCCCCCCGCGGCGACCGCCTTCGCGGTCGAGTGCCCGGCCTGCCGCACCCACCTCGCCGCCTCCCCGACGCCGGCCGGCGACGGAGCCGTGTGCCCGACCTGTCAGGCGGCGTTCCGGGTGCCGCGCGCCGCGCCGGCCGCACCCGCCGTCGCACCGGTCGTGTTCGGGGAGCCGCCCCTGCCGAGCACGCGGCGGCGGCCCGACGACGCGTTCGTGGTCGTGGCGGCCGACACGGCCACGGCCGCCGCCGACGCCGCCCCGTTCGCCGTGCACGAGGCGGCCCGAAAGGTCACGGCCGGCGACGTGGAGGTCGAGCTCCGGCGGCTGGCGCCGGACGAACGGCGCCGGCGACGCGCCGGCCGCAATCTCCTCATCCTGGTGGTGGGCGCGGCCCTGCTCGTGGCGCTCGTCGTGATGCTCGCGACCGGCGGTCGCTGAGGTGTCAGGCCAGCGCCTGGCCGAGCGCGAGCAGGTCGTCGGCGTCGAGAAACGCCGCAGGTTCGGCGTAGATCCGTTCGATCGCCGCGCGGTGGATCGCCATCTTCAGCCCGCCGACGCCGACCGCCCCGTAGAGCAGCGCCGCCCCGTCGCGGCGGCCCTCGTCGGTGGGCACGATGCCGGCGATGCCGGCCGGCGGCACTGCGTTCAGGTCCACGAGCACCCGCGCGGCCCGCGCCAGGCCGCGGCCCCCGGCGTCGAGGAGCACGGCACCCGCCGCACCCGCGGCGACGACGAGGTCCGCGGTCACCAGCACCCGGCCGGCGGCGCCGTCCGCGGCGAGCGTCGCGGGCCACGCCAGCGGCCGGACGTCGGCGCCGGCCACCTGCGCGCCAACCGCGCCCGCGGCCGCCTCCGCGCGGGCGAGGGACCGCGACGCGACGTGCACCGCCGCGCCGCGCCGCGCCAGGAGCCGGGTCACGCGGCGGCCCACCGGGCCGGTGCCGCCGAGCCCGAGCGCCCGGCAGCGGGGCACGGCCCCCGGCTCGAGAGCCAGGTGGCGCCCCGCCGCCACGACGGCGGCCGCGGCCGTGGTGGTGGCGCCGGAGGGATCGAGCAGCACCCCCACCCGGGCCGAGCCGAAGAAGGTGTCGCGGACCCGGGCCGCCACCGCCTCGGCGGCGGCCACGTCGGAACCGCCCACGAAGATCGCCGTGCTGGCGAGATCCGCGCCGCCGCGGGTGAACATCACCCCGTGCACCAAGGGCACCGCGTTCTCGGGCGTCACGCCGCCGTGCCGCAGCAGCACGTCGACCCCGGCGTCCACCGCCACGACCGCGTCGAACGTGCTCGGCTGCGGATCACAGTCGAGCTGGAGGAGGACCCGCTTCGGCATGGCTCGCAGGCGGCCGTCTCAGCCGTTGACGAAGGGGTGCGTCGCGGTGTCCTTGCGGGCGATCATCTCGTCGACCGTGGGCCGACCCTGCATGGCGTTGGCGATCGCCTCCATCGTGGCCCGGTGGTTGAAGTCGTAGATCTTCTTGTTGTCCGTGGCCAGCCAGTGGATGAACACGCCGCACACGATCACGAGATCCTCGGCATCGCTCCGGGGAATGACGCCCGCGGCCACGCTGTCGGCGACGGCCTTGGCCACGGCGGCCTGGGCCGGGCCGAACATCTGCACGGCCTGGGAGGCCCCCTTGATCGTGACCTTCGTGATCATCACCGTGGCGGGCTTGACCGCCAGGTTGGGCTCGAGCACGGCCAGGAGATTCGAGTGGCCCGCGCTCTGCCGGGCCAGCGCATTGGCGAAGGCGGCGCCGACGGGGCCGTCCTTGCTGCCGATGAGGAGGTCGATGTGCGCCACCTCGTTGCCCTCGCCGGCCAGCGCCTCGCCGATGAACATCGACATGCGTGTCGTCTCCCCGTGTCGTGAGCCCGGCTCGCCGTGTGCGCATCGGGCGGCGGGAGCATACCATTCCCCGATCGGCCGACAACGAAGGCGGCGCCGGGATCACCCATGAGCAGTCGCAGCGCCGCCATGCCGCCGCTGATCGTCGTGGGCGCCAGCGCCCGCGCGCTGACCGCCTCGGCCGTCCGCGCCGGCTGGAGCGTGCACGCGGCCGACCTCTTCGCCGACGCCGACCTGCGCGCGGCCGCGACCGTGGCCGTCCGCGTGCCGGCCGGGCCGGACCTGCCGTGGCCCGACGGCCTCGAGGCGTGCGTGCGGCGGTTTCCCGTCGCCCCCTGGTGCTACGCGGGCGCGCTCGAGAACCATCCGGAGCTCGTCGACCGGCTCGCCCGCGACCGGCCGCTGGCCGGCAACGGCGGCGACCGCCTCCGCGCGGTCCGCGACCCGGCCGCGCTCGCCCGCGCCGTGCGCGGGATCGGGCTGGGGTTCCCCGCGACCGTCGCCGACCCCGCGGGCGTGCCGGTCGACGGCTCGTGGCTGGTCAAGCCGCGGCACGGCGCCGGCGGCCGGGGCATCGCGGCGTGGCGCGGCGGGCCGTCGGCCTCCGGAGACCGCATCTGGCAGCGGCTCGTGCGCGGCCGCTCGTGCTCGGCCGCCTTCGCCCTCGACCCCCGCGGCGCGCGGCTCGGGGGGGGGAGGCGGCAGGGGGGGGGCCGGCGGGGGTG
>JBJTIV010000302.1:0-8877 GCA_046095145.1 Planctomycetaceae bacterium | reverse complement strand
GCTCGCGCGGCCGCGGATCGCCCTCATGGTGCTGGCCACCGTGGTCACCGCGTTCTGGCTCACCGGCGGCGGCTGCGATGATGCGGTCAACCTGCTCGGGCTGCTCGTGGGCACCGCGCTCGTGGCTGCGAGCTCGAGCATCGCCAACCAGATCCTGGAGCGCGATACCGACCGCCTCATGCCGCGCACCGCGCGGCGGCCGATCGTCGCCGGCACGCTCTCGGTCACCGCCGCCAGCGTGGCCACGGTGATCACGCTCGTCGGCGGCACGGCCCTGGCGACGCTGTCGGCCGGATGGCCCGCCGCCGCAGCCGCCGTCGCCACGTGGCTGCTTTACGTCGTCGTGTACACGCCGCTCAAGCGGTCGTCGCCGCTCAACACCGCCGTGGGCGCGGTGGCCGGGGCGCTGCCCGTCGCGATCGGCTGGCTCGCGGCCGACGGCCCGGCGCGGCTCGCGGCCGGCGAGGCCGGTGGGGCGCTCGCCGCCGCCGCGCTCGGCACCGTGCTCTACCTCTGGCAGTTTCCCCACTTCATGGCCATCGCCTGGCTGTACCGCGACCAATACGCGTCCGCCGGCCTGCGGATGCTCACGGTCGTCGATCCCACGGGCCTGCGGGCGGCCGGCCAGTCGCTGGCCGCGGCCCTGGCCATGGTGCCGGTGAGCCTGGTGCTCGCGGTGCCGTCCGGCAATCCGCGGCTGTTCCTCGTGGCCGCGGTCGCCTCGGCCGCCTACGTGCTGGCGGCCGTCCGCTTCGCGCTGCGGCGCGACCGGGGCACCGCCCGGTCGCTCCTGTTCACGTCCCTCGGCACGCTCCTCGTCCTGCTCGTCGCGGCGGTCGCGATGGGCGGGCCGTCCTGATCCGCCGCCCACCGACCCATCACGCACCGATCATGAGTTCATCCAGCGTCTCGATCCCGCACGGCCATGGCCCTGGCCACGATCATGGCCACGGCGGCGACGGCCACCACGGCCACGTCCACCTCCAGTATCAGCCCGGCCTGCCGCTCTCCCGCGGCAAGCTCATCATGTGGCTGTTCCTCTCGACCGAGATCATGTTCTTCGCGGCGCTGCTCGGCAGCTACGTGGTGCTCCGCTTCGGGGCGGCGATCTGGCCCAAGCCCCACCACGTGCACCTCTCCGAGCCGATCGGCGCCTTCAACACCTTCGTGCTCATCTGCTCGAGCGTCACGATCGTGCTGGCGCTCGAGGCGGCGCGGGCCAACAAGGCCGGCCTGGCGAAGATCTGGATGCTGCTCACCTTCGTGCTCGGCGCGCTGTTCCTGGGCGTGAAGGCCTACGAGTACCAGGCCAAGTTCTCCCACGGCATCTATCCCATGGCGCCGCGGAGCCTGATCCACGAGCGGCCCGACCTGTACTACGGCTCCGCGGTGCGCACCCGGCTCGGCGAGCCGGCCATGATCGACCGGCTCAAGGAGCTCGACGAGACGCCGGCCGAGAAGCTCTCGGCGGCCGAACGCGAGGCCCGCGACACGCTCGCGAAGGTGCGCACGGCGGTCGCCGACCCCGAGCAGCAGGCCTTCGACATGGCGTGGGTGGCCGACAAGGTGATGCCGCTCCCGGCGGGGGGCGGCCACGGCGGCGGCCACGGGTCGGGCCACGGCCTCAACGACACCTTCCCGTGGCTGAGGCTGCCGATCGTGATTCCCGGCGGCAACATGTGGGCCAGCACCTACTTCCTGCTCACCGGCTTCCACGCCATCCACGTGATCGTGGGGCTGATCGTGTTCGTGGTGCTGCTCGGCTACCGCCTCGACCGCAAGCGGGCCGGCATGATCGAGAACGCCGGCCTCTACTGGCACTTCGTCGACCTGGTGTGGATCTTTCTCTTCCCGCTCCTCTACCTCTTTTGATTGATCGGGCCATCGACATGAGCGACCACGGACACCCGGCCCACGGGCCGATCACCCGCCCCGGCGAGACCGCCGACGAGACCCTGGAGCACGCGCACGACGACCACGACCACGGTCACGGCGGCGTGCTCAAGTACCTCCTCGTGTTCGCCGCGCTCTGCTTCCTCACGACGATGTCGTTCTTCACCTACTCGGAGGCCTGGCCCTGGAAGGACCAGCCGCAGGTGGGCTGGGCCTTCATGATGGCCGTCTCGTGCACGAAGGCGATGCTCGTGATCCTGTTCTTCATGCACGTGCTCTGGGAGGCCAACTGGAAGTACGTGCTCACGATCCCGGCGGCGATGATGGCCGTGTTCCTGGCGATCATGCTGATCCCGGACATCGGCTTCCGGAACCGCATGGTGTCGCAGGAGCGGGCGGTGTACATGGCCCGGCCGTCGGATCTCGAACTGCTCGAGCGGGCGGGCGCCGAGGCGGAGGCTGCCCATTAGCGGGTGGGTCGCGGTTGCCCGTACCGTCTCGTCCGGACGTTCGCTGCGGGCTTCCTGCCCTCCGCTCACTCGGAGGTGTCTGCGCTTCGCCCTCCGGGCTACGCTGGACACCAACGCCGGCTCGACGGTACGAGCAACCCCTCACGTGATGAGTCCGAGCATGAAATGCGCGTTCGTTCTGATGGCCTCCGTGGTGATCGCCGGCTGTAGCCCCGCGCCCCCGAAGGCGCCGCGGCCGGCACCGGCGCCCGTGCCGGTGGTGGGGAAGTTCGAGCCCGACGACGAGGCGCCGATCACGATCGCGGCCACGCCGTTCACGCTCACCGACCAGGACGGTGCGGCCTTCGACTCCGCAGCGCTCGCCGGCAAGGTGTGGATGGGGGCGATCTTCTTCGCCAACTGCCCGGGACCGTGCTTCCGCGAGAACCAGGCCGTCGCCGAGATCCTGCGCGAGGTGCAGGATCCCGACTTCATGGTCGTGAGCCTGACCTGTGATCCGGAGAACGACACGCCCGAGGTCCTCAGCCGCTACGCCGACCGGTTCGAGGCCGATCCAGCGCGGTGGAAATTCCTCACCGGGGACCTGGCCGTGATCAAGGCCGTCGGCATGGGCACCTTCAAGCTGCCCGTGGAGCTGGGCGTGCACTCGGAACGCGGCGTGGTGTTCGACCGCACCGGCCGGCTCCGCGGCGGCTACCACCTGCTCGACCCCGACAAGGTCAAGCAGCTCGTGGCCCTGATCCGCGAGGTGCTCGCCGAGCCCGCCCCGGCTCCGGCCGGCTCGAACGCGGAGGCCGACGCCGCGCCGGCCGGGGAGCAGCCGTGATCGTCCCGGTCTTCGCCGCCGCCCACCCGCTGGCCACCGTCAACGCGGTGCTCAACGCGTCGGCCGCGGTGCTCCTCGTCGCCGGCTGGGCCTGCATCCGCCGCGGCGACGTGCGGGGGCACCGGGCGGCGATGGTCGCGGCGTTCGTGGTGTCGAGCGTGTTCCTCGTGTCGTACCTGGCCCGCTACGCGCTCGAAGGCACGCACCGCTTCGCCGGACCCGACGCGGTGCGGCCGGTCTACCTGGCCATCCTCGCCACCCACGTGCCGCTGGCGGCGCTCGTGCCGGTGCTCGCCCTGCGGATGTTCTTCCTCGCCTGGCGCGGCCGCTTCGACGCCCACCGCCGCCTGGGCCGGATCACCCTGCCGATCTGGCTCTACGTGTCGGTCACCGGCGTGCTCATCTACCTCATGCTCTACCGCTGGTTCCCCGGGGGGTAATCCACGTGGCGGGAGCCGGCCGCGGGCTATAATTCTGGCATGACCCGCAGGATCCTCGTCGGCATCGTCGTGCTGCTCGCCCTCGTGGCGGCGGCCGACGCCTTCGGCTGCCCGAACTGCAAGGATTCCGTCGACACGAGCGATCCCGCGGGCCTGAACCTCGCCCGCGGCTACTTCTACAGCATCCTGCTCATGCTCGCGATGCCCTTCGCGCTGGCCGGGTCGTTCGGCTGCTACGTGTGGCGGGAGATGCGCCGGCAGCGGCGCGAGCAGGAGACGATCGACGCGCCGCGGCACGCGGCCTCGGCGGAGCCGTGATCGACCCGGCCGATCTCGCGGGACTGCCGCCGCCCGATGACGGGCCGGCAGCGGCGTCGCGCCCCCGGCCCCGCAACTATCTCGCCGCCGGCGAGCGGCGGCGGCTGCTCTGGCGGGTCGTGCCATGGGCGCTCGCGGCGCTGCTCGGCCTCACGTGGGTGGAGCGGACGTGGTTTCCCGGCGCCGCGTCCCGACCGGCCGCTCCGGTCGACACGCGGCTCGAGACGGTGCGGGAGCCGCGGCCCGGGGGCGAGACGGTGATCATCGAGCCCGAGGCGGAGCCGCCCGCCCCCGACGCCGGCCCGCTCGGCGCGTCCGCGGCGGCCCTGGCCCAGGTCCGCGACGACACGGTGTTCCGCGACGCCGACCTGGACGCCTGGCAGGAGACGTTCGTCACGCTCCGCGACACCGGCCGGGCGGTGCTCGAGCGTGCCGCAGCCCCACGGGTGAGCTTCAGCGAACTCTTCGGGCAGCCGCGGAGCTTCCGCGGCCGGCTCGTGCGGCTCCGTGGCACGCTCCATCGCCTCGAGCGACTGCCGGCCCCCGCGAACCAGGACGGCATCGACGCCTACTGGCAGGGTTGGCTCGAGCCCGCCGGCGGGCCGGCGACGCCGATCGTGATCCATTGCCTCGAGCTTCCCGCGGGCATGCCCACCGGCATGAGGCTCCGCGAGCCCGTCGAGGTCGTCGGCTACTTCCTCAAGCGCCATGCCTACGCGGCGGCCGACACCGTCCGCGTGGCCCCGCTCGTGCTGGCCCTGGAGCCGATCCGCCGGCCCGCACCCGCGAGCCCCGGTGGGGCCTCGCTCGGCACGTGGGCGCTCGTTAGCATGACGGCGCTGATCCTGGCGACCGTGCTGGGCATCCGGCTCGCCGGCCGGCGGGGCGGCCGACCGGAAGCCGCCCCGCCGGTCGACCTGACGGCGGCGCTGGCCGGCCACGAGCCGTGCTCGCCGGCCGAGGCGCTGGGGCGGCTCGCGGACGCCGCCGGTCCCGCGACGACCGATCCGAGAGACGCACGAGCGTGACCTGCGACTTCCCTCCGTCCGACCTGCGGGTCCAGGCCCGCCGCCGCGCGAATCACCTGCGCCTGGTCCTCGCCTGGGGCATGTGCCTCACCGGCCTCGCGGCGACCCGACAGGCTGCGGTCGCCGACGAGCCCGCGGCCGGAGGCCTGCAGCAGTTCCTCGCGGAGCGGGGCATCGACCGTGCCGGTCGCAGGCCGATCGAGGAGGCGCCGGCCTGGGACGATGCGGCGCAGCAGACGGCCGTCCGCGTGCTCCTGCGGCTCGCGCCCCCCGCGGAGCTCGTCGCCCGCTGGCAGGCCGACGCGATCGACTTCACGTCCGCCCCGCCGGCGGTGGACGACCGGCTCGTCGTCGTCCGCGGCCGCGCGGTGCGCGCAGCGCCGCAGCCGCTCACGGCCGAGCAGCGGGAGCTGGCCGCGGGCCGATACCACGTCGACCTCGTGCGGATCGTCGACGCCGCCGGCACCGCCGTCGACGTGCTCGTGCCGGCCGCACCCCGGAGCTGGCCGCGCGATCGGCCGATCGACGAGCCGACGACCGCGTGCGGGCTGCCCCTGACGACCGCGGCCGGCCCGCGTCCGGCCGACTGGCCCGAGGGCCCGGCCGCCCTGCTGCTCGCCGCGCCGCGCCTCTCCTGGACGCCGTCGACCGCGCTCGGCGCCCTGGGCATGGACTACGCCCTGTTCGACACCGTCGCCGACGGCCGCCCGCTCGAGCCCGGCGACAGCGCGGCCTTCTTCGCGATGCTCGCCGCGGTCGGCGGCATGCCCGACGCACCGTCGGGGCGGCCGACCGAGATCCTGCCGCTCATCGACCCCGCCCGGAAGTGGTTCGCCACGCATCGGGGCGACGAGGTGACGATCGCCGGCACCGCCCGCCGGGCCACGCGGATCGCGATCGACGAGCCCGCCCGGCGCGCGGAGGTGGGCGCCGACCACTATTGGGAGCTGTTCGTGTTCGTGCCCACGCCGCCGCTCGACGTCGACGGCACCCTGCAGGACAGCTTTCCCGTGGTCTGCTGCGTCCGCGAACTCCCGGCGGGAATGCCGACGGGCGACGGGATCTCGGAGGCGGTCGTCGTGACCGGCTTCGCGCTCAAGCGCTACGCCTATCCTCTCGCCGACGCCGTCATCGGCGCCGAGGTCCGCAGGGGCCAGCGGCGCGAGACGCCGCTCGTGATCGGCCGCCGGGCGGCGTGGGAGCCCCGACGGGGCGCGAGCGACCTGTTCTTCACCGTGTTCGCCGCCCTGGCCGCCCTCGTGGCCGCGACGCTCGCCTGGGGCGCCGGGAGCATGCGACGCGACACGGCCCGGGCCCGCGCCACCCTGCCCGACACGTTCGCGCTGCCCCCCGACCAGGAGTGACCCAGGCGGGGGCCCTGCCGCCGTCACCGTCCATCGTCCCCATCCCACCCGGAGAGACTCCCCATGCGACGAGCCAAGATCTCGATCATCGGCGCCGGCAACGTCGGTGCGACCACGGCCCACTGGTGCGCCGCCGCCGAGCTCGGCGACATCGTGCTGCTCGACATTCCCGCCACCGAGGGCATGCCCGCCGGCAAGGCCCTCGACCTGTTCGAGGCCTCCCCGATCGTCGGCTTCGACGCCCGCATCACCGGCACCACCGACTGGGCCGACGCGGCGTCGAGCGACGTCGTCGTGGTCACCGCGGGCATCGCCCGCAAACCGGGCATGAGCCGCGACGACCTGCTCGCGACCAACGCGAAGATCGTGGGCGACGTGGCGGCGAAGATCCGCGACACGAGCCCGCAGGCGGTCGTGATCGTGGTCTCCAACCCGCTCGACGCCATGGTGCAGCGCACCTTCCAGGTGACCGGCTTCCCGGCGGCCCGCGTGATCGGGCAGGCCGGCATCCTCGACACGGCCCGCTACCGCGCCTTCCTGGCGCTCGAACTGGGCGTGAGCGTGGAGGACATCGCCGCGATGCTGCTCGGCGGCCACGGCGACACCATGGTGCCGATCCCGTCGTGCACGAGCGTGGGCGGCATCCCCGTGACGCAGCTCGTGAAGCCCGACCGGCTCGCGCAGATCGTCGACCGGGCCCGCAACGGCGGCGCCGAGATCGTGGGCCTGCTCAAGACAGGCAGCGCGTATTACGCCCCCGCCGCGGCGACGACCCAGATGGTGGAGGCGGTGGTCCGCGACAAGAAGCGGCTCGTGCCCTGCGCCGCCTACTGCGACCGGGAGTACGGCGTGGGCGGCTTCTTCGTGGGCGTGCCGGTGATCCTCGGCAGCGGCGGGGTGGAGCAGGTGATCGAGCTGTCGCTCCTGCCCGACGAGCGGGCAGCGCTCGACAAGAGCATCGCCGCGGTGAAGGAACTCGTCGCCGCCATGAACCGGCTCACGGGCACGGCGTAGCGTCGACGGGCATCCGCGCCGGCTCTCAGGACCACGGGCAGACCCCCCGCGGTCTGCGCGATCGGCATCGATGCCGGACGGTGCCTTGCCCGTCTTGCCCCGCCTGCCGGCGCGGGGTGTCGGGGCTTCCGCTGGCGTTGTGAGGCAGGGGGGCTTCGGCTACAAACCCGCCTCCCGCAGCGGCTTTTTCGCGGCTGCGAGGCGCCAGGAACGCTTGCCGACGAGGTGCGCGATGCAAGGCCGGGAGTCGAGACGAACCGTCGCCAGGCGGTGCCCGCGCAGGCCCGCGGTGGTCGCGGGCCGGCCGCCGCTGCCGACGCCCGCGGGCGCGGCGGAGATCTTCGTGCCGCAGGCGTACGAGTCCGGCTACGACTACCCGCTCGTCGTCTGGCTGGGCGACGCGGCCCGGCCGTTCGACCTCGGCCGCACGATGGCCCGCACGAGCCTGCGCAACTTCCTGGCCGTGCACCCGGCCCCCGGCGGCGATCCCGAGGCCCGCGTGTGGCGGGCGATCGACCGCGTCCGGGACCGGTGGAGCGTCCATCCGCGGCGGATCTACCTCGCGGGGCAGGGGAGCGGCGGCAGCGAGGCCTTCCGCATCGCCTGCCGCACGCCCGAGGCCTGCGCCGGCGTGGTGTCGCTCGTCGGCCCGTTTCCGCTCGACGAAGGCCTGTTCGCCGCCGCCGCCCGCGTGCGCCGGCTGCCGATGCTCCTCTGCCTCCGGCGCGACGCCGTCGCCGCCGAACCCGCCCCCATCGATCGCGTGCTGCGGCTCTTCCATGCCGCCGGCGCCACGCTGTCGCTGCGGATCTACGCCGACACCGCCGACCTCTCGCGGGCCGCGCTCGCCGACGTCAACCGCTGGCTGATGGACGATGTCTGCGGTACCGCGGCCGCCGCGCCGGCGCGGTGCGTTCCCTGACCACGTCGCGACCCATCACGGCGGCTTGAAGCGCATGCGTGCCCACCACCACGATCACCGCCCGCCCCGTGGCGGCATCTCGCCCGCCCAGGCCATCGCCCTGGGCCTCGTCGCCGCGGCCGTGGGCTGGGCGGCGTGGCTGGTCCACGAGCGGCCCGCGGCGGAGGAGGTGGAGCTGCTGCCGGGATCGGTGCTCCCGTCGTCGGAACTGGCGATCGTCGAGGCCGCGTTCGATCGCGCCCAGCTGACCGACCATCGCTGCGAGGAGGGCCGCATCTGGGTGCCACGGCCCCGGCAGAGCGCCTACATGCGGGCCCTCGTCGACGCCGAGGCGCTGCCCCGCGAGTTCGGCAGCAGCCTCCGCCGCGTGATCGAGACCACCAGCCCCTGGCAGAGCCGCGCCGCGCAGCAGGAGCACATGCGCGTGGCGGTGCAGGAGGAGCTCGCCCACGTCATCTGCTCGATGCCGGGCATCGAGCGGGCGGCCGTGCTCTACGACGTCGCCGACCGGGGCGGCCTCGACGGCGGCCTCGCGTCCGGCCCCGTCCGCACGGCGAGCGTCAACGTCCGCACGCTCCCCGACGTGGAACTCGAGCCGACGC
>JBJTIV010000301.1:0-2774 GCA_046095145.1 Planctomycetaceae bacterium | reverse complement strand
CAACACCGACATCGCCGGCACGATGGTGATCACGGCGCTCATCTACTCGCTGGGCGTGAAGGGATTCTTCATCGAGATCCGCGGCGGCATCGTGCTGATCATGGCCTTCTTCATGATCTTCATGGGCAAGTGGACCCGCCGGGCCCAGGTGATGACGCTCGCGGAATGGATGCGGCTGCGCTTCGGCGACGGCCACGAGGGCCGCACGGCGCGGCTGATCAGCGCCCTGGCCAACCTCGTGGTCTCGATCTGGATCATCAGCTACTTCGCCGTCGGCGGCGGCAAGTTCTTCGGCATGCTGATGGGGATCGACGACCGCGCGGCGTCGATCGCGCTGATCCTGCTGACGATGACCTACACCGCGGCCAGCGGCTTCTACGGCGTGGTCTGGACCGACGTCGTGCAGGGCGGCCTGATCCTCGCGGCGGTGCTGTACGTGATCGTGCTGGCGATGACGAAGGTGGTGCTGCCGGCTGAGTTCATGGTCTCCGTCCCGGACGGCAACGGCGGGTTCGAGGCGGTGCGCACGACGCTCGCCGACTGGTCCGCCATCCTGCCGCCGTGGACCATCGACATGCCGGGCGAGTATTCGCGCTACAACATGTTCGGCATCACGATCTTCTTCTACCTCGTGAAGACCTGCGTCGAGGGCTTCGCGGGCGCCGGCGGCTACACCAGCCAGCGCTACTTCGCCGCCAAGACCGACCGCGAGGCGGGCCTCCTGTCGCTGTTCTGGATCCTGCTGCTCTCCTTCCGCTGGCCGCTGGTGACGGGCCTGGCGCTCCTGGGCATCCACCACGGCATGACCACGGGCAACGTCATCGACCCCGAGCTCGTGCTCCCCACGGTGATCGCCGAGTACATGCCCACCGGCATGAAGGGGATCGTGATCGCCTGCTTCATGGCCGCCGCCATGTCGACCTTCACGGCGGTCATCAACGCCGGCGCCGCCTACTGGGTGAAGGACATCTACCAGACGTTCATCAATCCGCAGGCCAGCAGCCGGACGCTGATCTGGCACTCGCGGCTCTCGACGGTCGCGATCGTCCTGCTGGGGCTGGCCTTCAGCATGGACAGCATCAACATCAACGACATCTGGGGCTGGATCACGATGGCCTTCGGCACGGGGCTGTTCGTGCCGCTGCTGCTGCGCTGGTACTGGTGGCGCTACAACGGCTATGGCTTCGCCGCGGGCACCCTGTTCGGCATGCTGGCGGCCATCCTGATCCGCGTCCTGAAGATCGACCTGTCGGAGTCCATGAGCTTCATCGTGCCCAGCGTGATCTCGCTGGCGGGCTGCGTGCTCGGCTCGCTCGTCACGGCGCCCACGGCCCGGGAGACGCTCCTCAATTTCGTGAAGGTGACGCGGCCGTTCGGCGTCTGGGGTCCCGTGGTCGAGGGGCTTCCGCCGGCTGAACAGGAGGCCATCCGCGGCGAGGGCCGCCGCGACCTCGCGGCCATTGCCTTCGCGGTGCCCTGGCAGCTCGTGCTGTTCCTCCTGGGGATGGTGTTCGTGCTGCGGCAGTGGGCCACGTTCGCCGTCCTGCTGGCAGCCTTCGTCGGCCTCTCGGCCGGCGTCTACTGGTACTGGTTCCGACATCTGCGGACCGACGAGACGGCCCGCGTCGCGCAGTCGGGGTGAGGGTCGCATGAAGCCGTCGCCCCTGCTCCACCTGCTCGCGGCCGCGCTCGTCCTGGCGGGGTGCGCCCGCCGGGAGACCGTCGGGATCACCGCCGCGGCTCGGGCCGACGCCGGCCCGCCGGCCCCGCGCGAGGCCCGCGGCCGCCGCGCGAACGCCACCACCGAGTTGCGCGGGGTGTGGGTGAGCGACGTCGATTCGCAGGTCATGCATTCCCGTGACGCGATGGCGTCCCTGGCCGAGCAAATCGCGGGGCTGAACATGAACGCCCTGTATCCGGTGGTCTGGAGCCAGGGCGAGACCTTCTATCCCAGCGACGTGATGGTGCGGTACGGCGCCCTGCGGATCTCGGCGCGCTACGGCCTCGGGGCCGGCGACCGCGATCCGGCGGCCGACTGGGTCGCGCTCGGCGCGGAGCACGGCCTCGACATCGTGCCCTGGTTCGAGTGGGGCCTGAAGGTTCCCGCCGACGGCCCGCTCGCGCAGCGGCATCCCGACTGGCTGTCGCGCGACGACGCCGGCCGCAGCACCTTCGACCAGGACGGCACGACGACGGCGTACCTGAACTTCGTGCATCCCGACGTCCAGCGGTTCTACGAGGAGCTGGCCGTCGAGTTCGTGACCCGCTACGACGTCCCGGCGATCCAGTTCGACGACCACCTGTCGCTGAAGAACACCTTCGGCTACGACGACGTCACGCTCTCCCGCTACGCCGAGGAGACGGGCCGGTCGGCGCGGCCCGCCCCCGACGACCCCGACTGGCTGGCGTGGCGGGCGGCGCAGCTGACGCGCTTCGTGGCCCGGATCTCCCAGGCCATCAAGCAGGCCCGGCCCGGCGTCGAGCTGTCGGTGTCACCGAATCCCTATCCGTGGTCCTACCGGAACTACGTGCAGGACTGGCCGTCGTGGGTCGAGGGCGGCCTCGTGGACGAGGTGATCGTGCAGGTGTATCGCGACTCCATGCCGCGCTTCGAGGGCGAGCTCGCCAGCTCCGTGCTCGCGAAGCTCAAGGGCCGGGCCCGGCTGGCGATCGGCGTGGTTGGCGGCCCCCGGCCCCCCCCCCCCCCGCTCGCCAAGGTGCGGGCGCCGACCGGCCGGGGGGGCGGGTTGGGGGACGAACGCGGGTGGGTATTG
>JBJTIV010000300.1:0-2110 GCA_046095145.1 Planctomycetaceae bacterium | reverse complement strand
GGCCGCGAGCGCCGCCAGCAGCCGGTCGAGCCGCTCCGCCACGGACCGCTCGAGGTTGAGCAGCACGTGCGTGACGCCGTTCACGGTGCAGCTGCCGCCCGGCAGGTCGCCCAGCGGCTCCTCGCGCACCTCGTAGCCGAGGTCGCGGGCGAGTTGGAGCGCCTCGTGAAACAGTCCGAGCGTGTCGGCCATCGGTCGCGTCCGGGGCCGGTCAGCGCGGTCCGCCCGGCTGCAGGCCCCGCTCCTCGCGCCGCTTCTCCATCGCCCGGCGATACTCCGTATAGCGGGCCCGCTCCTCGGGCGTCGTGCGGTCGATCATGTTCTTCCGCCAGCGATTGCGGTCGTTGTCGCTGCCGCCCTGGGGCGGCCCGCCGCCACCGCCTCGGTTGCCCCCGCCGGCAGGCCCACCGCCGGCGGCGCCCTGCCCCGGCCGGCCGCCGAACGCGTTCATCACGGTGCTGCCGGCCTCGAACGCCTTGCGCATCATCTCCTCCTGGTCGATCTGCCGGTCCAGCACGGCCCGGCGCTCCGCGGGCGGGGCCGCGTAGAAGGCGTTGATGCGGCCGCGGAACATGTCGCGCATCATGCTGCCGCCCGCCCGCTCGACCTGCGGTCGCAGGTGCTCGGGAAGCGCCTCGACCTTCTGCCGGATCGCGCCCATCGCGGCCACCGCCCCGGTGGCCTCGACGAGCGTCGACGGGCCGCCTTCGCCCCCGAACTTCGCCCGGGCCTCCTCCTGCATGGCGAGGATCTCGGCGACCCGCGGGTCGGTCGTGAACCGGATCCAGCCGCCGAGCCAGGCGACGAGGAACACGACGATGGCCAGCACGGCCAGGCCGAGCAGCCACAGCCACACCTTCGCACCCTGCTCGCGGTCGTCCCGGCTGCGGGCCGCGGCCGAGGATCGCATGGTCGCCGTGCTCATGATCCGATCCCTTCGTCAGAGGTTCTCGACGTGGCCGTCGAGGTAGAGAAAATTGCGGGCCCCCTCGGGAGGCGTCCAGTCCGGATTGTCGGCCCGGTTGGCTTCCGTCTCGTCGAGCCCCAGGGCGCTCGCGTAGCCGGCGGCGTGGAAGGCCTCGAACTCGTAGAGCACCCACAGCCGTCCCGACGCCACCGGCTGGCCGGTGCGGCGCGAGGTCAGCGCCTCGACCCGCGTCTTGCCCGCCAGCCGCAGCCAGGGATATTCGTAGCTCGTGCCCTCGTAGGGAACCGTCTCATATTCCTTGGGACGCTTGTCGGTCGGAATCTGGTCCCACCGGGCCTTGATCTCGTCGGCCCTGGGGCCCGTGCGCACGAAGTAGTAGCCGTCGGACGGGCAGCGGAAGACGTCGCGGACGTTCTCCGTGTAGGGGCCGAGGACCGCGGCGATGCTGGGCCGGATCGGCTCGGCCGGCCAGCGGGTGAACAGTTCGGAGCTCGGCAGCCCGGCGGCTTCGGGAAACTTGTCGCGCGAGCCGCCCCCCGACTTGCGGTCGAGGAAGACGGTGAACGCCACGCCGCACTGCTTCAGGTTCGACTTGCACAGGGTCCGCCGCGCCGCCTCCCGGGCCGACTGGACGGCCGGCAGGAGCAGGCCGATCAACAGGGCGATGATGGCGATGACGACGAGCAGTTCCACCAGGGTGAAACCATGGAGGGATCGGCGGCGGGGGTTGCCCTGCCACTGGGTGAACCCCGCGGACGGCCCCGCCCCGCCCGCGCCGCCGGCTCGTCGCACCCTCATGACGTCACTCCCTGCCCCAGCCGCATCGTCTGCCACCAGGGCCGCGGGACGGCTGCCGGTCCGTGGAGATTGAACGGTCGAGGAGCCGTGATGGAGCATCGGCACGATTGTACAGCGGTCGTCCGCGGGCGGACGATACGACCCGAGGGACGTAAGTCTCGACTGCGGCGACAGTTCGGATGCAACGGTCGGGCAGGCCCGGCGGGTGGCTGCGAATCTGCCCGTGTCGCGGTCGATTTCGGCTGGGTAGGCGGGGACGAGCCCGGGATGTCGAGCGACACCTCCAGCGATGCGGTGGGGATGCCCGGATCGCCCCCGGCTGCGCGGCCCGTCGCGGATCGGCCCCTGCTGCTCCTGCCGGCCGTCCAGTCGGCCCGGGAGGCG
>JBJTIV010000299.1:0-12480 GCA_046095145.1 Planctomycetaceae bacterium | reverse complement strand
CTCGTATCCCCCAAACACCCCCGCCGCACGCTGCCCCGGGACGCAGTCCGCCCGGGGGCCGTCGGTGTACAAACACGGTCATGAACGGACAGCCGGCCCCCGGGCAGCGTCTCGCGGCGGCCATCCTCGCGGGGTGCGTGGCCGGTGTCGCCGGCGGTCAGGTCGTGGTGCCTCCCGCGCTCGGCGTGCCTGCGGCGGCGGGCTCGAAGCCGTCGCCGCTCTACGACCGTGCCTTCGCCGCGGTGGCCGCGGGCGACTTCGCTGATGGCCTCGAGTTCGCCACGCAGGAGTACCGGGGCGCCACGAAGATCGGCAACGATCGGTGGATCGATTCCATCGCCGCCGCCGCTGCGGTCGGCGAGTGCCACTTCGAGCGCGGCGACTTCGCCCGGGCCGTCGAGGCCTACGACGAGGCCCTGGCGCTGTCCGCCCAGCAGCCCGACTGGCTGCTCGCCGTGCAGTTCCCGGCGCAGCCGCCGCGTGCCGCCGCCAACCACCGCCCGGCCCCCTGGGGCCGCAGCGTCCGTCAGACCGTGCCGGCGCAGCTGCCCGCGGAGGTGGCGATCCGCTGGCAGGCGGCCGATCCGCAGGAGGTGCTCAAACGCGGCGGCGTGCTCACCGCGCCGTTCGATCAGCGGATCCGCGCCGGGGAGATCGTGCGGGCGCTCGTGATCGCCCTCTATCGCCGCGCGGAGATCCTCGGCGAACTCGGCCGCGAGGCGACCGGGCTGGAGGCCGTGTGCCAGGCACTGGCGCGCCGGCCGGCGCCGCCCAACCACTATTCGCAGGCCTGGATCGACGTCGCCCTGGGCACGGCGCTGTGGTCGCAGGGCAAGGCCGACCAGGCCGCGCCGCTCGCGTCGCGCGGGCTCACGATCGGCCCCGGGCTCGACCATCCGCTCACCTGCTGGGGTCTGATCGTGCTCGGCCGCATCAGCCTCGACGGCGACCGGACCGCCGAGGCCGCGCAGCTGTTCGAGGAGGCCACCTACGCGGCCGCGGCGGCAGGCGACATCCGGGCGCTGGAGGAGGCGGTTCGGCTCGCGTTCGCGGCCCACATGCTCGCCGGCGCCCGCGGCGTGCCGGCCACGATCCTCGCGGCGGGCGAGGCCATCGGGCCCCGCGACGGGCTCCAGGTGCTCCGCGCGCTCCTGTGTGCCATGCGGGCCGAGGCCCTGGCGGCCGCAGGCGACTCGCGTGGAGCGGCCGCCGCCCTCACGCAGATCGACCAGCGACTGCTCGGTGGCGAACCCGGCCGCGCGGCCGTGGGCGCCGAAGCGGCCTACGCGGCGGCGCTCGCCGCGTTCGCCGCCGGCGACGTGGCGGCCGGCGACGCCAGCCTGGGCCGCGCGATCGGCGTGGCCCGCGGCCGCAGCACGCGGCTGTTCCAGACATCACGCGTCGTGGATCTCGTGGCCGCCGGCTCGAGCCTCTCCGACCGCCAGGCCGAGGCGATCTTCGAGCGGCTGCTCGCGCCGCCCACGCCGCGCGACTTCGGGCTGGCGCCGCTCGCCACGCTGGCCGTGACCTCCTCGCCCCGGCAGCAGGCGTGCGACGCCTGGGTCGCCAGCGCCGCCCGCCGCGGCCTGGAGCGCGGCAGCGACGCGGTGCTCGACCCGGCCGAGGCGGCCCGGCGCGACCGCTGGCTGGCGGCGCGGCCCCTCGGCGGCCGGCTCGTGGCGGCGGCGCGGCTGCTGGCGGCGGACGCCGACACGCTCGACCCGGCGTCAGCGGCGCGGCGGGCCGCGATCCTGGGAAAGTGGCCCGACCTCGGGCCGCTCCTCGAGCGACTCGGCCGGGACCGCGCGACAGTGGCGGCGGCGGCGCTCGCGGCAGGCGCGGCTGCGGACGGGGCCGTGCCGCGGGAACCGCCCGGCGGCGCCGCCGCATGGACGACCTATCAGGCCGACACCGCGGCGCTCGCGCGGAGCGTCGCCTTCCTGGCGGCCGGCCGCGAGCCCATCGTGCCCGACTTCCCGCCGCTCGAGACCGCGGCGCAGATCCGCGGCCGCCTCGGCGACCGGCAGCTGATCCTCTCCTTCCACCAGACCGACCGCGGCCTCGTCGGCGCGCTCGAGTCGCGCGACCGCCACGCGATCTGGGAAGTGCGACAGGCAGCGGGGCTCCAGGCCGAGATCGCCCAGCTCGCGCGGGGCATCGGCCTGTTCGACCCGCAGGCCGCCGTCGGCACGGACAAGCTTCTGACCTCCGACTGGCGCGGGCCGGCCGGCCGCATCGAGCGCATGCTGTTCGAGAACTCACGCGTGTCGCTCGCGGAGGGTATCGATGAGCTCGTGATCGTGCCCGACGGCTGGCTGTGGTACGTGCCCTTCGAGCTGCTGCCGGTCTCGTCGGGGCAGGCGGGGGGTGCCGTGCAGACGCTCGGGTCCATCTGCCGCATCCGTTACTGTCCCACGCGCAGCCTCGCGCTGACCGGCGGCTCGATGCCGGGGGCCGCCGCGCCCGTGGGCATCGTCGCGGGCCGCATGGCGCGGAGCGACGACGCGGCCGCGATCGCGGCCCGGCTGGGCCGGATCACGGCCGCGGTCACGGGAGCGGTGCCCGTGGCGGCCGGCGGCCCGCCGGCCGCCCAGATCGCATCGGTGTTCCCGGCCCTGGCCCTGTTCGAGGAGTCGAGCGGCGGCGGCGGCGCCGAGCCGTGCCTGGTGCCGCCCGGGGCGGGCCGCGCCGGGATCTCGTTTCCGGAGTGGCTCGCGCCGCCGGCCAAGCGGCCGCGGGTGGTGCTCGTGCCCGGCATGCAGACGGCGCTGGCCGACGGGCTCGACCCGAAGAGCCTGCCCGCGCGGCCCGGCGACGACCTCTTCCTGCCGGCGACCGACCTGCTCGCGGCCGGCGCCCAGACGGCGCTTCTCGCGCGGTGGCGGGTGGGCGGCGGCACGTGCGTCGCATTGATGACGGAGGTCCTGCGCGAGGCCACGGCCGTGCCGGCCGAGCCGCGCGAGCCGCCCGCCGAGCTGTGGCGGCGCGCGGTGGACATCGTCACCGCCGAGCAGCCGGATCCCGCCCGCGAGCCCCGGCTGCGAGCGTCCGCGGAAGCGGTCCTGGCCGACGCGAGCCATCCCTTCTTCTGGGCCGGCTACCTGCTCGTCGATCGCGGCTCGGGGCCGGAGCCCGCCGCGGCCCCGGCGGAGGGTGCGGCCCCATGAGCGATCCGGCGCTTCCCGGCCTCGCGGCGCTCGCGCTGCTCTTCGCCGCGAGCGTGGCGGCGGGTGCCGTCAATTCGGTGGCGGGAGGCGGCACGATCCTCACCTTCCCGGTGCTCGCCGCCATCCTGCCCGACGGTCCGGGCCGCGCGGTGGCGGCCAACGCCACGAGCACGCTCGGCATCTGGCCCGGCGCGGTCGCGGCGAGCTGGGCCTACCGCGACGAGCGGGTGGGACTCCCGCCGTGGGCCCGGTGGCTCCTGGTGCCGAGCCTGATGGGCGCGGCCGTGGGCGTGGCGCTCGTGCTCTGGCTGCCGCCGCAGTGGTTCGCCGCCGCGGTGCCCTGGCTCATCCTCCTGGCCGCGGTGTTGTTCGCGGCCCAGCCACGGCTCGCGAGGCTCGTGCCGGGCGAGGCCCGCGGCGCCGCGACGGCCCCGCGCGGCCGGATCGCGGCGGCCTGCCTCGCGCAGTTCGCCGTGGCCGTGTACGGCGGCTATTTCGGCGCCGGCATCGGCATCCTCATGCTCGCCGTGCTCGGCCTGCTCGGCCTGGGCGACATCCACCGGCTCAATGGCGTCAAGAACGTGCTCGGCATGGCGATCAACGGCCTGGCCGCGGCGCTCTTCGCCGCCGGTTCCCTGGCCGGGCGTCACGACGTCTCCTGGCCCTGCGTGGCGGTGATGGCCGTGGGATCGGTCGCCGGCGGCCTCGGCGGCTCGGCCCTGGCCCGCCGGCTGCCGGCCGCGGTGGTCCGCCGCGGCGTGGCCGTGATCGGCTTCGCCCTGGCGGCCTACTATCTCTGGCGGCACAACCTGGGCTGACCACGCGGAACCGCCATGCTCGTCCACACCGACTCGCTCACGAAGCGCTACGGCGGCTTCACCGCACTCGACGGCTGCTCGCTCGGCGTGCCCGCCGGCGAGACCTTCGGCCTGCTCGGCCCCAACGGGGCCGGCAAGACCACGCTCCTGCGGCTCCTGCTCGGCTACATCCATCCGTCCTCGGGACGGGCGCACGTGGCGGGCTGCGACTGCGCCGCCGACCCGCTGGGCGTGCGCCGTCACACCGCCTACCTGCCGGGCGAGGCCCGGCTGTTCCGGCGGATGACGGGCCACGGCGTGCTCGACTTCTTCGCCGCGCTGCGGCCCGACTGCCGCCGCGCCGCGGCCGCCGCGGTGGCCGACCGGCTCGGCCTCGACTGCGGGCGGCAGGTGGCCCGCATGAGTACCGGCATGCGGCAGAAGCTGGCCCTGGCCGTCGTGCTCGCCACCGACGCGCCGCTCGTGATCCTCGATGAGCCGACGGCCAACCTCGATCCCACCGCCCGCGCGGAGGTGCTCGACCTCGTGCGCGAGGCGCGGGCCGCAGGCCGCACCGTGATGTTTTCGTCGCACGTGCTGTCCGAGGTGGAGGCGGTGTGCAACCGTGTGGTGATCCTGCGGGCCGGCCGGCTCGTCCACGACGAGCGGATCGACCACGTGCGCCGCGGCCACCGCATCACTGCCACGGTCGCCGGCGGCTTCACGGGCGTGCCGGACGCGCTCGTAGACCGGGTTCGCGCGACCGCCGTCGACGGCCGGCGGGTGGTGCTCGAGGCGACCGACTCGCTGGCCGGCCTGCTCGGCTGGCTGGCCACGCTGCCCATCGAGGAGATGCAGGTCGAGCCCGTGGGGCTGGCGGCGGTCTACGAGCGGTACCACCGGCCGACCTCCACCGGCGGGGCCGAGCCTCCGGTCCCGGTGCCGCACGGCCGCGTGGAGGCGTGAACGTGCTCTGGAACACGGCGATCTGGAAGCGGACGTGGGGCGACCAGCGGGGTCTCGTGATCGCGCTGGGCGCGCTGTGGGCCGCCTTCCCCTGGATCTTCCTCAGCCTCTCCGCGCAGATCCCGATGGGCGACTTCCAGATGCTCCTGCGGCTCATTCCCGACGACTGGCAGCGGCTGTCGGGTGTGCCGCTGGCCGACGTGGCCACGCCCGCCGGCCGCGTGGCCCTGGCGTTCGTCGATCCCGTGGTCGTGCTGGCGGCGACCGTCTGGGGCATCACCCGCGGCAGCGACGCCGTCTCCGGACAGCTCGAGCGCGGCACGATGGAGATGGTGCTCGCCGCGCCCGTGAGTCGCACGGCCGTGTTCGTCACGCAGGCGCTGGCCGTCACGGCCGGCGCGGCCGTGTTGTGCGGGATCCTCCTCACGTCCGTGTGGACGGCGGTGACCTTCGGCCCCTGGGCCGGCAGCGTGGAGCCCGGCCGGTTCGTGCCCGCCGTGGCCAACGTGTTCGGCCTGATGGTCGGCCTCGGCGGCATCACGGCGGCCGTCTCGGCGGCCGACAACCACCGCTGGCGGTCGATCGGCATTCTTTGCGGATTCTACGTAGTTTCACTGCTCGCCAAACTCGTCGGCCGGTTGAGCGACACCTTCGGCTGGCTCGGCTGGCTGTCGATGTTCGGTGCCTACGAGCCGCAGCGACTCGTGGGCGGCACCGCCGAATCATGGGCGCTGCTCGCCCGCTATGACGGCGTGCTCCTGGGGCTGGGGCTCGCGGGCTACGTGCTCGGCGCGGTGATCTTCGCCCGGCGTGACCTGCCGGCGCCGTTGTGATCGACGGGATGGCCAGAGTGCCGCCCGGTGCGGCATACTGATGGTCATGACCACGTGCGGTTCACGATTCAGGGGGGCCATCCTCGCGGGCATTGCGCTCGTCGCCACGGGAGCGCCCGCCCGCGCGGTCGACGCCGCGGTCGAGGCACTCCAGACGCCGGCCGCTGTCAGCGACCCGACTGCGGCCGCTCCGCCGGCCCAGACCGACCAGGCGGCTCCCGCCGGCCAGCCCGCGCCGGCCGAGCTTCCGGACCCCGCCGCTCAGCCCGGCCCCGCCGACCAAGCCGCCCCCGCCGAGCAGCCGGGGCAGGCCGACCTCGATGCGGCGATCGACGCCAAGCTCTCCGCCCGTGCGCTCGACGATTACGCGCGGGTGCTCGAGCTCTGCAAGCGGGCCAAGGAGCAGGGCCTCGACCCCGAGGGGCTCACGTTCGCCGACGAGCTCTACACGGGCACGCTCGTCGACCGGGCCGCGATGCTCGTCGAGGTGATCTACGACACGGCGGGCCGTGAGCCGAATTGGCCGCGCATGCGGGCCTTCGCCATGCGCGATCTCGAGGAGATCGTGGAGCGGGATCCCACGCTCGGCCAGGCGCACCTCATGATCGCACGGCTGGAGGCGCTGCCCCAGGGCGACTCGGAGCGGGCAGCGGCGGAGGCCCGACGGGCGCTCGAGCTGCTCGGCGACGACAAGCTGCAGCAGGCCCGGGCCCACATCGTGCTCGCCGGCGTCGCCGACGACGACAAGGACCGGCGGGAGCACTTCGACGCCGCGGTCGAGCTCTCCCCCCGCGACGCGGAGATCCGCCGGGCCCGCGGCCTGTTCCATCTGGTGGAGGACGAGTTCGACGCGGCCCGCGAGGACTTCGCGGTGGCGATCGAGGAGACGCCCGACGACGCCGGGCTTTACGAGGTGCTCGGCATGGCCTGCGCGCTGGGCGGCAAGTCCGAGGAGGCCCGTCAGGCCTTCGACAAGGCGATCTCGCTGGCCCCGCGCGCAGCCGGGCCGCTCATGCACCGCGCCCGCCTGCTGGCCGGCGACGCCAAGATGGCCGAGGCGCTCGCCGACCTCGACGCGGCGGTGGACATCGCGCCCGACGATCCGGGCGCGAGGCTGCTGCGGGCCCGGATCCGCATGCAGACCGAAGACGAGAAGGCGGCGCTCGCCGACGTCGAGGAGGTGCTGCGACGCCATCCCGACCATCCCGCGGCACTCGAATTGCGGGCCGTGATGGCCGCGGCCCGGGAGGACTACGCGGCGGCCATCCGCGACTATCGCCGGCTCGTCGCCAAGCGGCCCGACGATCCCGACCTCGTCTACCAGCTGGGCATGATCTACCTCACGGCCGGCCAGCCGCGCAAGGCGATCGAGCGCTTCACGCGGGCGATCGAGCTCGACGACGAGCATTTCAACAGCCGGCGCAGCCGCGGCGACGCCCTGATCTCGATCGGCGACCATGAGGCGGCGATCGCCGACCGGGAGCTGGCGCTCACGCTCAAGCCCGACGACGGGAGCATTCTCAACAACCTCGCCTGGCTGCTGGCCACGTCGCCGGTCGACGAGCTCCGCGACGGCGCCCGGGCCGTCGAGCTGGCCACGAAGGCCTGCGAGGGCACCGAGTGGCGGGCGGCCCACATCATCAGCACGCTGGCTGCGGGCTACGCCGAGCAGGGCGATTTCGAGAGCGCCAAGAAGTACAGCCGGCAGGCGATCGAGGTCGGCGGCGTGGACGACCAGATCGGCGAGCAGTTGCGGAACGAGCTCGAGAGCTACGAGGCGGGCACGCCGGTGCGCGAGCGGCAGACCCAGGAAGACGCGACCATCGACGAGGCCCCCGAGAGGATCGTCGAGTCGCCGCCGGCCGGGGCCGAGCCGGGCGTCGAGGCGGTCGTCCCGGAGCAGCCGCTCCCGCCGCGACGGCCCTTCGACGACGACTGACGGGGGCCGCGACAGCGATCACCGCGGGCGGTAGGCTGCTGTCATGCCTGGCCGTATCGTGTGTGCCGTCGTTGCGCTCGTCGCGGGCATGGGTCCCTCCCGCGCCGCCGAGCCGGTCATCCGGCCGCGGATGGGGCAGATGCCCGCCGCGAGGCTCGGTCGCGAGCCCCCCTCGTCCCGCGAGCTCGTCGACGCCCGGGAGGCGCTCGAGCACCGGTTCGGGACGATGCTCTCGAACGCCGACACCGCGGCCGGCGCCGCCGCGGCGACCGCCGCCCTGCTCGATGCGTCGGCGGCCGAGGAGGACCGCGCCCTGCAGTGGCTGCTGCTCGCCGAGGCCCGCCGGCTCGCCTCAACCACCGGTGACGCCGTCGCGATCGACCGCTCGATCCGGCTCGCCGAGGCGGCCTTCGAGTTCGACGCGGTCGCGGAGGAGCATCGACTGCTCCGCGAGATTCCGCTGCGGGCGTTGAGTCGGCCGCGGGCGGCCGGTCTTGCCCAGGTGGCGGAGGCGCTGGCCGAGCGTGCCGAGGCCGACGGCCGCCGCGACGTGGCGGCCGACTCGTGGGCGCTCGCCGTCCGCGGCTGGCAGCGGGCGGGAGACCGCATGGCGGCCCGTCGCGCCGAGACGTCGCTGGCCCGCGTGGAGCGCGCGCGGCCGACGAGCGGGTTGCGTTACGAAGCCGGCCCCTGAAAACCTCCCGCGCCAGGCCCGGGGCTCGCGTTTCGGTAACCGGCCGTGCTTATTCAAGCCCCCGGCGGCAGCTGGGGGACTCCGGGTGGCCGCGGCTCCCGGGCCCCATGCGGGCCAATCACGCTGGCCGAAAGCCCTACGACCTCGTGAGGCATTGGACACGGTCTCCGCCGCGACACGGTGTCCCCGGGCTTCCGCCCGGGGCTTGCATGCGACTCCGTGAAGCGTCCCGCCGAGCCCGGGCGTGAAGTCACCGTGCCTGCTGGTAGTAGTGCGACATGTTGAGGTATGTCGCCATGTGGCCCGTCGGGCGGATCTGCTCGTTCACCTGACGGGCTGTCGTGTCCCGCTGGATCATCTGCACGCGATTCTGCAGGCCCTCGATCTGCCGGCCCTGCCGCATCTGCGTGTAGACCTGCCGCTCCTGCTCTTCGCGAGGCTGGATGAGCTGCTGATAGACGAGCGGATTGACGGGCGCGAAGCCCGCTCCGCCGGCGCCACCCATCGCCATGCCGGCACCACCGAGCATGGTGTAGGGGCTCACCGATGGCCGCCGGTACGTGTTGGAAAACGGCGCGTTGTTCTGGGCCTCGGCGGCTGCGCCCAGCCCGAGGGCCAGCGTCACCGCGACTGCCATCGTCCGCGTGTGTCTCATCGCCATGATCGATGTCTCCTGCCGGTCATCCACCTTCGTCCACATTCTACCCGCCGCTTCCGGCCCCGGCCACCGGCCGGTCGCGGCCATCCCAGCGCGGTCACTCGGGCAGCTGGTAGTTCCCGATCACGCGATCCATGAGCATCCTGACGGCGGCCTTGGCGAGCGGCTTGTCGGCGATCCAGGCGGCGAATTCCTCGCCGTGGGCCGCGTAGGCCTCACGCAGGCAGTCGGGGGCCTCGTTGAGCATCCAGGCCCGGAAGACCAGCCACCGCGGGTCGTCCTCGCCATACACCTCGCGGGCCACCCAGCAGAACCCGAAGAACGTGCTGAACGGAATGGTGTACTGCCGGACGGTCGAGGCACCGAGCAGGGCGAAGCCGAAGATCCGCTCGAAGGGGGCCGTGACCTTGCCCACGATGCTGTCGAAGGCATACCACTGGTCCTGGGCGATGAAGACGCGGTCGCCCGGCAGAATCTGGTAGTTGGTGGCCGTCGATGCGCCCTTCATGATCGCGTCGATGTCCACGGGCAGGAGCTGGTCGCAGCCCACCTGCGACGGCGCCGGCCGGGCGATCCACATGTCCTTGCTCGACAGCCGCGACAGGCCGTTGATCTGCGCGATGGCGTCGAGGACGGTCTCGTTGCCCGTCACCGGGAAGCGGGCCACGTTGTCGCCGAAGCCGGCCCCTTCGGTGATCACGTAGTAGACCTTCGAGTTGTAGGAGAACACGTCCACGCTCACGAGCGGCGCGTCGAGGAATTCGGCGAGGTGCTTCTCGATCGCGTCCTTGGCCTCGTTGATCGTCAAGCCCGTCACGAACACCGACCCGTAGGTACCGAGGTTGATCGTGCCATCGGGGCCCACGAGATGCTCGCCGGCGATCTGCTGCTGGCCGGCGGCCTGGGCGAGCGTGACCGACACCTGCGGCTCCCGCAGGATCCGCTTCAGGTGGCGAAACAGGCTGTCCTGGGCCTCCTCGAGCGACTGATTGCCCACGAATAACTTGCCGTAGGAGGGCCCGAGGTCGAGCATGCCGCCCGGCTCGACCACGTACAGGCCGTTGATCGGCTGCTCGAGGAGCGTGCCCTCGACGATCACCTGCAGCGTGTCGAACGACTGGATGCGGAACGGCGGCTTGGGCACCACGCGCAGCGCGTCGACGAGCAGGATGTCCGGCGGCTCGATCACGTAGGCGGGCAGCGTGACCTTGGCGAGTTCCTTCGCGGGCATCTTCGCCGGATCGGACGGACAGTTGGCCTCGAGCATCACCTCCTGGGTGGTGGTCCGCTGAGGCCGACCGTAGATCTGGCACCCCGCCGTGACGGCGAGGAGTGCCGGCAGGAGGGCGGCCAGGGCCGAGGTGCCGATCGCCCGATAACCGCTTCGTCCGTTTCGAACGCCGTCCATGGCATACTCCCTGCGACCGGAAAAGTCGCTGTTTGCGGAGTTATCGGCGCGGGCGGCCCGCAAACTTTGCCCTGTCCGCCCGCGGGGCGGAAGTTCGGGGAATCCCTCGTGAAAAACGGGGTTCAACCCGGCGACACGGGCCTCGGCCGGGCGTAAACTTCTGGGACCCGGTATGCCCATCCTGCCCAAACAGCGCGACGTTTTCCCGGACGACCTCCTCGACGTCGCACACGACGTTCCGGGAGGTCCGCGGCGGTGGCTCGTGCTTTACACGCTGGCGCGGCGGGAAAAAGACTTGATGCGCAAGCTCGAGGCGGCTGACGTCTCCTTTTTCGCCCCGCTCGTCTCCCGCCGCCTGCGTTCGTCCGGCGGCCGCACCCGGACCTCGTTCGTCCCGCTCTTCCCGGGTTACGTGTTTTGCCGGGCCGACGAGGAGGGCCGCCGCGCGGCCCTGGCGACGAATTGCGTGTCGCGCTGGATTTCGGCCGGTGACGAGCGAATGCTTGTGGGCGACCTCCGGTCGATCAAGCGGCTCGTCGACACGGAGCAGCCGCTGACTCCCGAGGCCCGCCTCGAGCCCGGCCAGCCCGTCCGCGTCCGCAGCGGGCCGCTCGTCGGGATCGAGGGCACGGTGGTGAAGCGGCGCGGCATGGAACGGCTGGTCGTGGCGGTCCGGTTCCTGAACCAGGGCGCCTCGATCGAACTCGAAGACGTCGACCTCGAATCCCTCTGACGCGGCGCCGCCGCGAACCGCCAGGATGCCGTCCCAAATCGCTTCCGCCGTCGTCGAGAAGGCCCGCACCTGGTGGGACGCGCGCCGGCCCACGCGGGAGTCGCTGATCGTCGCGGCCCTGTTGATCCTGATCTTCCAGGCCTGTTACCTGGCCGCCTACTACGTGCGGGCCGAGTTGCTCTTCAAGGCGTCCGACGCCAGCGTCATCCGGAAGACGATCTTCTGGGTGATCGGCATCAAGATCGCGGTCTTCTTCGGCCGCGGTTTCTGCCACCGTCCCTGGCGGGCGGCCCGGTTCGCCGACTTGAACCGCCTGCTGCGGACGGCCACGGTGTGCCTGTTCATCCTCGCGACCATCAACTACTTTCCGCTGTACTTCGATTTCTGGATGCAGATTCCGCGGTCGGTGCTGCTCCTCGACTGGGTGTTCACGATCCTCGCCGTGGGCGGGATGCAGGCGATCGCCCGCAGCATCGTCGAGGAGATCATGCCGGCCACGGCCGTCGGCACGCAGAAGTCTGCACTCGTCATCGACGCCTCGCCCGCCGGCCGTTCGGTCGTCCGGTCCCTCGAGCGCCCGCGGTCGCCCGGGTACTTCGTGGCCGGCGTTCTCGACGACGACCCGGCCGCCTACGGCACCCATGTTGGCCGCGCCCGCGTGCTCGGCGCCGTCGAATCCGCCGCCGCCTGCGCGGCGCAACTCCGCGTCCGCGAGATCGTCGTCGCCGCCGGCCGGCTCTACGGCGCCCGGCTGCGGTCGCTCTGCGACGCCTGCGGCCAGCTCGGCATCGGGGTGATGATCGCGGAACACGCCCCACCCGACGACTCGCGGGGCGACCCGGCCTGGGGCGTGGCACCGTTCATGGTGCGTGACGTCGAGCTCCGCGACCTGCTCTCGCGGCCCGAGGCGCGGCTCGACGACCAGGACGCCCGCGTCCTGCCCTTCATCCGCGGCAAGACGGTGCTCGTGACGGGCGCCGGCGGCTCGATCGGCTCCGAGATCTGCCGGCAGCTGCTCCGCTTCCGTCCGGCGAAGCTCGTGCTCGTGGAGCGGTCGGAGTGCGGATTGTTCTCCATCCACCGCGAGCTCGCCCGGCAGCCGGGGGCGGCCCACACCGAGCTGGTGCCGGTGCTCTGCGACATCGCGAACGCCGACCGAGTCGACCGGGTCTTCGCCGACCATGCACCGCGGATCGTGATCCATGCGGCCGCTTTCAAGCACGTGCCGCTGATGGAGTCGCACCCCGTCGAGGCCATCGAGAACAACACCCTCGCCACCGCCACG